>NZ_JBYIQP010000110.1:0-17195 GCF_057707665.1 Actinacidiphila sp. bgisy167
ACCCCCCCCCCCACCCCCCCCCCCCCCCCCCCCCCGGTCCCGTCGTACGCGCGCCGCAGGGCGCCTAGCAGGTCCCGGCGCTGGGAGCCGCGCTCGGGCGGGCCAGGGCGGCGAGGGCCTTCTCCACCGCCTTGTCGCCGGAGAGCTTGGTGAAGCCGTTGCCGAGCATCACGTCCACCGTGCCGGTGGGGCGCCCGGAGCCGGCAGCGGCCGGCTTCAGGGTGCTCGTGCCCTTGATCTGGGCGCTGACCAGCTTCATCGCGGCCTCGGCCTTCGGCCCGTGGCCGCCGATCAGCAGCGCGGCCGTCTTCACCTTGCGGTCGTACTCGGGGTCGGCGTTGCCGAAGGTGCCCACCTTGAAGCCGCGCGCGGCGAACTCGTCGGCGGTGTCCTTGGCCAGGCCGCTCTTGGCGGTGGCGTTGTAGACGTTGACGGTGAGCTCCCCGGGTTCCGGGAAGGTGATGGGGGCGCTCGAGGCGGAACCGGGGACGGCCGCGGCCTTGCAGGCGCGTTCCTTCGCGGGGCTCGTGGCCTTGGCCGCCGTGGTCTTCGCCGGCGTGGACGTGCCCCCGAAGACGTCGACGAGCTGGAGCGTGCCCCAGCCGGCCAGACCGACCACGGCGACGGTCGTCAGGACCACCGCCGCGACGCGCACCTTGCTGCGGGAGCGGCGCATCCGCGGGTACTGGTTCCCGGTGACCCGGTACTTTCCGCCCATGCCCGGGGGCGTCAGCATGCTCATGTGCGCAGCGTAGTGCGATCAGGCAGCCGGGCCTACTAAATGATCAACCAATCGGGGGTCGCCGGGAGCGACGGGAACCTGAAAGGGCGAGGGGGCCCCGAGCGGACGAGGGCCCGCGAAGCCGCCCCGCTCAGTCCATCTCCAGCACCCGGGCGTGCAGCACCTGACGCTGCTGCAGCGCCGCGCGCACGGCCCGGTGGAGCCCGTCCTCCAGGTAGAGGTCGCCCCGCCACTTCACGACGTGTGCGAACAGGTCGCCGTAGAAGGTCGAGTCCTCGGCGAGGAGGGTCTCCAGGTCCAGTTGGCCCTTTGTGGTGACCAACTGGTCGAGGCGTACCGGGCGTGGGGCGACGTCCGCCCATTCACGGGTGCTTTTCCGGCCGTGGTCGGGGTACGGCCGCCCGTTTCCGATGCGCTTGAAGATCACACGGAAAGCCTACCGGGCAAGCGTGTACGGGCGCAGCAACGGCGCAGGAGTGCGATGGTGGGCGAACACGGTGAAAGCGGGAGCAGCCCATGACGACGCCGAGTCTTCCCCACGCCGCCCGGACCATCGCCGAGGGGTATGTCTTCACCGGACCGGCCCTCGAACTCGGCGCCCTGCTGTGGGAGGACCGGGCCCTGCCGCAGGCCCCCGTACGCCTGCCCCTGTCGATGCTCAACCGGCACGGCCTCGTCGCGGGCGCCACTGGCACCGGCAAGACCAAGACGCTGCAACTCGTCGCTGAGCAGCTGTCCGCGCAGGGCGTTCCTGTCTTCCTGGCCGACGTCAAGGGCGACCTCTCCGGCATCTCGGCGCCGGGCGTCCCCGGCGACCGCGTCGCCGCGCGGGCCGCCGAGGTGGGGCAGGAATGGAGCCCGGCGGGCTGCCCCACCGAGTTCCTCGCCCTGGGCGGCACGGGCCGGGGCGTCCCGCTGCGGGCCACCGTGACCGGCTTCGGTCCCGTGCTGCTGTCGAAGGTGCTGGAGCTCAACACCACGCAGGAGCAGTCGCTGGGCCTGATCTTCCACTACGCCGACACCAAGGGCCTGGAGCTGCTGGATCTGAAGGACCTGCGGGCCGTGGTCACCTTCCTCACCTCCGACGAGGGCAAGCAGGAACTGAAGGGGATCGGCGGGGTCTCGCCGGCGACGGCCGGGGTGATCCTGCGCTCGCTGACGGCCTTCGAGGCCCAGGGGGCGGGGGTCTTCTTCGGCGAGCCGGAGTTCGACAGCGCCGAACTGCTGCGGACGGACGCGGAGGGGCGCGGCGTCGTCTCCGTCCTGGAGCTCCCCGAGGTGCAGGACCGGCCGCGGCTCTTCTCCACCTTCCTGATGTGGCTGCTGGCCGACCTCTTCGAGGACCTGCCGGAGGCCGGCGACCTCGACAAGCCCAAGCTGGTGTTCTTCTTCGACGAGGCGCACCTGCTGTTCTCCGGGGCGAGCAAGGCATTCCTGGAGGCCGTCACGCAGACCGTGCGGCTGATCCGCTCCAAGGGTGTGGGCGTCTTCTTCGTGACCCAGAGCCCCGGCGACGTGCCCTCCGCGGTGCTCGGCCAGCTCGGCAACCGGGTGCAGCACGCGCAGCGCGCCTTCACCCCGGAGGACGCAAAGGCGCTCAAGGCGACGGTACGCACCTTCCCCACCTCGCCGTACGACCTGGAGGAGCTGCTCACCGGGCTCGGCACCGGCGAGGCCGTGGTCACCGTGCTCGACGAGGACGGCGCCCCCACCCCCGTGGCGGCGGTGCGGCTGCGGGCGCCGCGCTCGCTGATGGGGCCCGCCGATCCGGCGGCGATGGACGCGGCGATCGCGGACTCCGCGCTGTACGCGCGCTACGCGCGGGCGGTGGACCGGGAGTCGGCGTACGAGCGCCTGGCCGGCCGGCAGGCGCCGGCCCCGGCGCGGCCGCCCGCGCCGGGTCCCGCAGGCCGCGGGGAGCGGGAGCGGCCGAAGGAGGAGGAGACGGGTGTCGTCGCACAGGTGGTGGGCAGCGGCGTGTTGCAGTCGCTGGCCCGCTCCGTCGGCACCCAGATCGGGCGCGAGATCACCCGTTCGCTCTTCGGCACGTCCAAGCGCCGCCGCCGTTGGTTAGAGGCCACAGGGAGAGGCGGGCCGGCGTCGCGGGTCGACGGCTCTCGCGTGGCGGCGTTGTCGTCGGTCGCCGCAGCTCCGCTGCGTCTCCCTTCTCCGCCTTGCCGGACTCGGCCCGCTCCTTTCTCCACCCCGCCTCTCCGCGCGACCTCTCAGAGGCCGGGACGAAGACGCGTCCGGACGGGGACGATCACTCCTCGCCGGCCAGCGTCAGGGACCGGATCCGCTGCCCGGCGTAGACCGTCGCGGCCGCAGTGACGCCCACCAGCAGCACCACCGCCAGGGGCAGCCCCACGTCAGAGGTCACCATGCCCTCCCCGGCGATCTTCTGGGCCAGCGCGAGGGCCCACTGCTGGACGCTCAGCGTGCGCGCCCCCGGCACCAGGCTGCCGATCAGCGACTCCCAGACCAGCGCGTAGACCAGGCCGAATACCACCGCCTGCCGGGTCACCACGCCCAGCAGCAGGAAGACGGCCGCATAGGTGACGGAGGCGACCGCCGCCGCGGCGGTGAACGCGACCGCGATGCCCTGGCTGTTGCCGTTGAGGATGAACCCGGCGATCAGAGTGGGCACGGCCGAGAAGACCACCGACACCGCGATGGCGACCAGCAGCTTCGTGACGATGATCGTCGGCCGCCGCACCGGCTTGGCCAGCAGGTAGATGATCGAGCCGTCGTCGATCTCCGGACCGATGGCGCCCGTGCCGGCGATCACGCCGACCAGCGGCACCATCGTCGCCAGCGCGAAACCGCCCAGCACGGAACTCGCGGTGGAGTCGTCGGCGCCGGCCAGCGCGCGCACCGCCACGGAGATGAGGATCAGCAGCGCGGGCAGGGCGAACAGGACCAGGGCCCGGCGGCGGCCCAGCAGCCCCCGGTAGGTCAGCCTGGCCACGGTGGGGTTGTACATCGAAGCTCCTTACAGCCGGGTGCCTACGCCGTGACCAGGTAGGAGAAGACGCTTTCCAGGGACTCGTCGGACGGCGAGACCGTGTAGAGCCGGATGCCCCGCTCCCGCGCGACGCGCGGCAGCAGCTCGGTGAAGCCGGCGAAGTCGATCGCCTGGACCCGCAGCGCACGCTCCTTCCAGTCCAGCTCGATGGCGGCCGTGGACCCGTCCGCGATCAGCGCGGCGGCGAGCGCCCGGTCGTCGCTGGAGCGCACCAGATAGCGGTGCGGCCGGTCCGTCATCAGCCGGCGGATCTTGCGGAAGTCGCCCGAGGCCGCGTGCCGGCCGGCGACGACCACCTCGATGTGGCTCGCCAGCTGCTCGACCTCCTCCAGGATGTGCGAGGAGAACAGCACCGTGCGGCCCTCGGCGCCCATCCGCCGCAGCAGGTCCATCAACTGCAGCCGCTGCCGGGGGTCCATGCCGTTGAAGGGCTCGTCCAGCAGCAGCACCGACGGGTCGTGCACCAGCGCGGAGGCCATCTTGGCGCGCTGCCGCATACCCTTGCTGTACGTGGAGACCGGGCGGTCCTGGGCGAACTCCATCTCGACCGTGGCCAGGGCGCGCTGCGCCGCCGCCCCCGGATCCGCCAGCCCGTGCAGCTCCGCGTTGGCGACCACGAACTCGCGGGCCGTCAGGAAGTCGTACATCGCCTCGCGCTCGGGGACGATGCCGATGTGCCGGTACGTCTGCTCGTTGCGCCAGACCGCGGCGCCGTCGAGGGTCACGGTGCCGGCCGAGGGGGCCAGGAAGCCGCCCATCATGTTGATCAGGGTGGACTTGCCCGCGCCGTTGGGGCCGAGCAGTCCGGTGACGCCGGGGCCGATCGTCATCGTCACGTCGTTCACGGCGACGACGTTGCCGAACCAGCGGGACACATGGTCGATGGACAGGGTGGTCACGACAGGACGGCCTTTCGGTAGCGGCGCATCAGCAGGCCGAAGCAGCCGGCGATCACGGCGAGCAGGACGAGGAGGTAGACGGTGCCGACGACCGCGTCCTTCGGACCCGCGCCCTCGGGGAAGCTGGAGGTCGCGCCCAGCCACCAGGTCTGCGCGCCGTCGATCAGGGTGATCGGCGAGAGCAGGCCGAGCCAGGCGATCACATCGTGGTTGCCGTTGATCGAGGCGACGCCCTGCACACTGGTCACCGCGCCGTACGAGAGGGTGAACACCGCGATGACCGCGGCCACCCCGAAGCCCCGGCGCGGCGTCAGCGCCGCGATGACCAGACCGATGCCCGAGAACAGCATCGACAGCAGCAGCGCGGCCAGCATCGCCTTGGCGAAGCCCGCGCTCTGGTCGCCGACGTCGAACTTGGCCAGCAGCGCCCCGATGTACATGACCAGCAGCGGCGTCCCGGTGAGGATGAACAGCGCCGTGGTCAGCGCCGCGAACTTCGACGCCACGTAGTCGACCGCCTCGATGGGCCGGGAGAAGTACAGCGGGGTCGTCTTGAACCGCAGGTCGAGCGAGACGGACTGCGGGGCCTGCGCCGCCAGGTAGAGGCCGATGACGGCCTGCATGATGATCGCGTACTGGGTGTACTCGATCGGCAGCCTGGTCGCCTTGGTGCCGATGGCCACCGCGACCATGATGGCGGCCGGGCCGCACATCGCGGCCAGCAGGATCATCGGCAGCACCTTGGACTTGGCCGACCGGCCGAGCCCGTACGCGCCGCGCAGGCTGTGGACGTACAGCGACATGCGCGCGTAGCCCCGCCCCAGACGCGGGCCGTCGTAGTGCCGGTAGCCGATGTCGTGGATGACGTCCGCGGCGGGCGGCCTGCCCTCAAGCTGCGTCATGCTCGTCCCCTCCCCGGAAGATCTCGGCGATGCGGTGCCGGTGCTGCTCCATGCGCACCAGTCCCGTGCCGAGTTCCGCGACCGCGTCGCGGACCGCGTCGTACGTCTCGTCCCCGTCGATGTCGACCATGACCAGCCGGCCGTCGCAGTGCGCGTTGAGCCCGGCCGCGGCCAGCTTCGCCACCAGGTCGTCCTCGTGCTCGGTGACCTCGACGGTGAGCGAGGCGGTCGCCTGGGTGAAGTCGCTGGTCGAGGAGGAGCGCAGGAGGGAGCCGCCGTCGATGACGACGATGTGGTCGCTGGTGCGCTCCAGTTCACCGAGCAGGTGGGAGGTGACCAGCACGGAGATGCCGAACTCGGTGTGGACGCGCCGGATCAGCCCGAGCATGTCGTCGCGGCCGACGGGGTCCAGCCCGTTCGTCGGCTCGTCGAGCAGCACCAGCCGGGGGTCGTGGACCAGCGCCTGGGCCAGTTTCACCCGCTGCTTCATGCCCGTGGAGTACCCGCCCATGGGGCGGTACCGCTCCTCGTACAGGCCGACGTGGCGGAGCGTGTCCGCGGTGCGCTCGCGCGCGGCGGACGGCGGCAGCCCCGCGATGCGGGCCATGTGGACGACGAACTCCGTCGCCGACACGTCCGGGGGCAGGCAGTCGTGCTCCGGCATGTAGCCCACATGGGCGCGGATCGTCGCGCCCTCGGTCGCCACGTCCATGCCCAGGACGGCGGCCCGGCCTTCCGTGGCCGGCGCCAGACCCAGGAGGATCTTGATCAGGGTCGATTTGCCGGCTCCGTTGGCACCGACCAACCCGGTCACTCCGGGTGCGATGTCGACGGTGAGCCGGTCCAGAGCGGTCACCCTCGGGTACCGCTTCGTCAGGCTTTCGGTAGCGATCACAGTCACGCCACGAACCTAGTGGCGCGGGCCATACCCCGTCGTCACTCTGAGGGGCGGTTGTGCGTAGTCCTTGGGGGTGACGTTCCCGTAGGGGAGGCGGTGTCCTCTGTCCGTGGTGCCGTGATTTTCCTGCGGGTCGCGCGGTTCAGCCGTGGCGGGGCCTCGTCGTCCGGGAGCACGGTCGGCTCCGGCGGTCGGCCGCAGCGGTCGGCCTCAGCGGTCGGCTCCGGCGGTCGGCTCCGGCAGTCGGCTTCAGTGGTCGCTCTCAGCGGTTGCTCTCAGCGGTCGCCTTCGGCGGGTGGCCGGACCCGGTGGTGCCGCGTGGCGTCACGCCGGGTCGTGGGGTGCGGGCGCGGGGATGTGCGTGCGGCGCGCCGGCGTGGTGGGTGGGGGGTGCGAGGTGCGTGGGTGAGCGCTGGGTGGACTGCGGTGGGCGGGTGAGCAGCGCGTGTGCGTGCGCGGGCGGGGCGGCCCGGCGTGGTGCGAGCGGGCACGGTCCGTGTGCGCGGGGTGCGTCGGCGCGGGGCGCGTGCGTGCGCCCGTACAGGTGCGGGGCCGGGGCATGCGGTGCCTCGGAGTGCCCTGGGGACCAGGGCGCTGCGCACGCGTGTGGCGCGCGCATGGTCCTGCCCCGCCGTCGTCCGCGGGCGACTCGGTGGCCGGGAGGTCTGTGGCCCGGGCGCGAAACGGGTGCGGGCCGGGGGTGACCGTCACAGCCTCGGGGGGGCCGGCCGTCTCGGGTGTCATCGTCCTCGTCCTCGTCCTCGACCTCGACCTTGGCCTTGGCCTCGTGCTGGTGCGTGCTGTCGGGGTCCTGCTCGTGATCTCATCCCCGGTGGTACCCGCAGTGCTGCCGAAGCCGCTGTCGGGCCTGGTGCTCCTTGCCGTGCTCCGGCCGGCGGCCGTCTGTGCGCCCGTCGTCCGGGGGATCGACGAGGTTCCGCCGGGTCGGGCGCCGTGTCCGGCGCCATGGTGCCGCTGCTGTGCTTCGCCTCGGGCGGTCCGCCAAAGGCGGCTGCCGGGGCGCTTCTGGGTCGTGGGAACGGCTTGACGTCGTCCTTGCGACGGGTGCCTCGCGGCGGGTCGCGCCTGCTGGTCACAGGCGTTCGCGGCGGTCATGCGCAGAGCGCCCACTCGCGGCTGCGGGGGGCACGGGCAGGGGCCTCGGTCGCGTCGCTCAGCGCGGGGTTGAGGCCGGCGTCGCCGATCGGACGGGTGCGCACGCGGGCCACCGGCGAGGCGCCGTGGGCCTCGGCGCGGATGCGCTGCTTCATCGTCGGCGGCAGCGACAGCTCACCGGCCCCGGTCGCGGCGGCGCGGCAGAGGGCCGGTTCGAGGCCCAGGGACGGCTCGGGCACGACAGGCAGGTCGCGGTACGAGGGGAGCGATGGCGGAAGGGGCGACGGGACGGATGGGACGGACGAGACGGAAGAGACAGGCGAAGCAGAGAGCGACGGGACGGATGGGACCGGCGGGACGGACGGCCCTGACGGACGTCGGGACGGTCCTCGCGACGACGGGACCTCAGCGATGCGCGCGTCGGGCGCGCCGGGAAGGCCCGGCCCCGAGGCGGCGGCGCCCACGGCCACCGGCCGTGGCGCAGGTTCCGTCCGGGGAGCCGGCGCCCAGTGGCGCACCGCCTCGGCGGTGGGCAGGAACCGGGTCCCGGGGACGGTCTCCGGTCGCGGCGCGACCGGAGCCGTGGTACGCGACGCCGGGACGGCGAGTCCGAAGTACGCGGCCAGCTTGACCAGGAACGTCACGAAGACGTCCCAGAACGTCCTGACATGGGTGTTGGCAGCCATGACCTCTCACTTCCTTCGGTGAGTCGGGAGCGACTAATCCGATGATGCGGAAGTGAGCACGAAATCCTCGGTGCCGCACCTCGAGGCTGCCGATATTCCGATCAACACCACCCGGGTGGCCCAGCCGTCCCCCGCCCGGCCGCTCCCGGCGACGGCCTTTCGCCGCGTGCGCCCCGAGTTGCGGCTCCTCGACCCCGGGGTTAGCGGGCGAGGGCCCGGCCACGGGGCCCTACGGGGCGGTTCCCGGCCCTCTCGAGGCGTACGGGCACCGGTCGGGCGCGGCCGGCTCCCCGGCGGTTTCCACCGGACGGCCGCTGCCGCCCCCTGTCACCCGCCCGACTCAGGCCGGTGACAGGGGCCGATGACAGGGGGAGTCGAGCGGCTCACGCACCTGACCCGATGAGGCCGGAGTTGCCGGAACGCCGGACGTCCACATCATCGAGCTCGGCGACCGGCTCGGGCGTCCGGGCGGCCTCGGCGGCGATGGCCTCGAAGACGGCGGGGTCGACGTCGAAGTCGGAGTCGGCGATGGGCCAGTGGATCACGATCTCGGTGAAGCCCAGTTCGCGGTGGCGGCCGGCGAAGTCGGTGAACGCCTCGACCGACTGCAGCGGGGTGTTGCGGTCCGGGGTGAAGCCGTGGAGCAGGATCTTGTCCAGCTCGCCGACGTCCCGCCCGGTCTCCGCACACGCCGCCCCCAGCCGGTCGATCTGCCCGGCGAGCGCCGCCCGCGACTGCTGCGGTGTGCCGTCCTGGAACAGCTGCGGGTCGCCGGTCGTCACCCACGCCTGCCCGTAGCGGGCGGCCAGCCTCATCCCGCGCGGCCCGGTGGCCGCCACAGCGAACGGCAGCCGGGGCTGCTGCACACACCCGGGGATGTTCCGCGCCTCCTGCGCCGAGTAGAAGGACCCGTGCTGAGAGACCGCTCCCTCGGTCAGCAGCCGGTCCAGCAGCGGCACGAACTCGTCGAAGCGGTCCGCCCGCTCCTTCGGCGTCCACGCCTCCTGGCCGAGCGCGGTGGCGTCGAAGCCGTTGCCGCCCGCGCCGATGCCGAGTGTGATCCGGCCGCCGGAGATGTCGTCGAGCGAGATCAGTTCCTTGGCCAGGGGCACGGGGTGCCTGAAGTTGGGCGACGTCACGAGCGTACCCAAGCGCATACTCTGCGTTACTGACGCTGCCGCCGTCAGCGTCGGGATCGCCCCGAACCACGGACCGTCCCGGAACGACCGCCACGACAGGTGGTCGTAGGTGTACGCGGCATGGAACCCGAGGTCTTCGGCCCGCCGCCAGATGTGCCGACCCTGGCTCCATCGGTGGACGGGAAGGATTACCGTACTCAGTCGCATGCCTGCGACCCTATGCGTCAGTGACTGCAGGCAACAGAGCCCACACTTCCGGTCGGGGCTGCGGCGGTCCCGTGTTGCGCGTGTGCGCTCCGGAGCGGTAGCGGCACCCTTCAGCTCTCGCGGTACCGTGCGAAGACGCGGGCGCGCTCCTGGTCCCAGGTCCATTCCGCGTGCGTCCGGTGGAACGGAGCCCCGTTCGCCAGCTCGAAGAACTGGCCGGCGGGCCTGCCGGTCGCCTTGAGGATCACGATGGCGGAGAGCATGGGATCAGTCCCCTTGCTGTCCCGGCGGCAGGCGTCACCGAGGAGCTGGCTGATGATCGGGCCGCGATAGTGGACGTTGTGCCCCTGGGCCTTCAGCTCTTCACTGAGGGACTTGTACCAGCCGTCGGTACGGCCCTCCCGCGCCCAACGCCGGAGGATTTCCATCGTCTCGTCCAGCGCTGCCAGGTACTCGGTGTCGCCCTGTCGCATCCGAACCTCCCATGTCCTCACTGGACTTCCACCGTATCCGGCAACGGCACGCGCCGGCGCGTGCCGCAGGCCACTGTGCGTCCTCGTCGCTCCGGGGTGAGGCACCAGTGGCATCGTTGCCGCCCGGTGTCACCCTGGGGGCCGCTAGCGTTGCCTCATGGATGGGTGGGACACAGCCAAGCTTGAGGCCATGATCGAAGAGGCCACCGTCGACGCCTACACCGAAGACGAGCAGTTTGACCGGTCTGTTCACGCTGCTTGAAGAGCACCTGGCCCTGCCCTTCACCACCGCCGTTCTCGGCGTCGAGGTGATCGTGCGCGGCATCGACCTCACGCCAGACGGCAGGATCGTCGCCATGTGCACTGGCGGCCGGGTTCGGCAGTCGATCGGAATCCTGGAGCTGCCTTTGCCCAGCCCCGCTCCCGAAGCGCGGAGTGGATCGAGGCGTACCGTCACTGGGCCGGTTGAGGCCGGACACCTCTCACTTCACACGGAACCGGCTCGTACGAAAGGGCTGAACGTGGCTGAGGCCGCACAGGGCGCACGTCAGGGCGCCCATGTACCGTCACTGGCTGATCTCATCGAGCGCAGCACCGAATTGAAGGGGCGGCTGGTCACCTTCGCGCAGAGTGCCCGCTTCGACCGGTGGTTGACACCCATCCTGCTGGAGGCCGCTGGGCCTGAACGGCAGTTGGACGAGGGTGAGGCGATCCGGATCACCGACCACTTCATCCTGCGGTACCGGCTGCCGGACGGTTCGACCGTGGTGGACCGCTTCGTCACCGGCCGGAAGGACTTGACCGCGTCGGACCGGGAGATGCTGCTCGGCTGGCGTGACCCGGTCGAGGGTGTCTTCGAGATCCGGCGCAAGGACGGCGATGCCGTCATCCTGCTGAACCTTGTCGACGACCTTGAGTACCGCACGTACTCGAACGTCGGGCGGGCGGCGTTCCGCGGAGTGTCCAAGGGGGGATTCCTCCACACCTGTCTGGTACCCGTCCACTCGCTCGGCGGGGCGTGGTTGATGTCCGGGGCGATGACGAGCTACCCCAGGTCCAGCGCCACCGAGATCGCCCAAGCAGCCCTGCAACTGGCCACGCACCACCCCGAACTGGTTTTCCGCAACCCCGAGAAGATCGAGCAGGGGTGGAAGCTGATGCGGGAGGACCGGGCAGCGTTCGTCGAGTTCTGCGGTGGCGACGAACTGGTCCTTCCGCCTGCCGAAGCCGAGGACCTCCTCAACGCCTACTACCGCCACCGCCAACAGGCCGCCGTCGCCGCACAGCCCAGCCGCGCCCGACGCGAGCGGCTCCCCGGCCTGGACCTGCCCTTCTTCGAGCTGCCGTCAGAACTGGCGGACTCGGACACCGTCGGCGTCATCTACGACCAGGTCGACGGGCTCAACTTCTATGCCGACTACGGGATGCTGCGCGACCTCTTCGCGGACCCGGCCCTGGCGGGCCGCAAGCGGCACCAGGATCTGCTGCGCACGTACCTGCGCGAGGAGTCGATCACGCCACTGCCGATCGGCCGTCTGGCCGCCGCTCACCGGGAGACCGTAGACGCGGTGTTCCGGAAGCTCCTGCGGAAGCCGGGATTCACTTGGAGCGAGCACGGCGATGCACTGCTGCGCCGGCGCAAGCCCTGGTATTACGAGAGCGACCCGCGCCCCGGGGTGTCCGTGATCGGCGACCGTCTGAGTGAGCTGCTCGGTGCGGGCCAGCGCTGAGCTCGGGTGGAGAAGCCTGACAGATAGCGCGCATACCGCAGTATGCTGACTCCATGGCTGACACGACCCGCATCACGGTCACTCTGCCCACCGAGCAGGTGGCGGAGCTGAAGAGGCTCACGGACAACGTCTCCGGCTATGTTGCGGAGGCGGTTGCCCGCCAGATCAGACACCAGCTGCTCGGTGAGGAACTGCGCCGCTACGAGGAGGAACACGGCGCGTTCACTGACGAGGAGCTGGCTGCGGCCCAGACCAGAATCTTGGGCACGGCCGAGCACGAGGAGTCGGCGAGCGCCGCGTGAACCATCGCATTGAGACCGTCGTGCTGGACTCCCAAGGGTTGTCCGCCTGGATCTCGCAGGACCGGGCCGTGCTCGCGATGATCCGGTCCTTCCATTCGATGGCCGCCGATCTCGTCGTCTGCGCCAACACCATCGTGGAGGTCATGCACGCCCGGGTGAACACCCCCCGACTGAGCTGGATCCTTTCCCAGGTCAAGGTGGAAGCGGTGACCGAGCAGGCGGCCAGAGCCGCCACCGGCCTGCTGAAAGAGGCCGGCCTGCACGGCCACAGGTACGCGATCGATGCCACCGTCGCCGAGCTCGCGCTCCGCCAGCCAGGCCCGGTGGCCATGCTTACGTCGGACGTCGACGACATGGCCAAGCTGTGCGGTAACCGCGTCCGACTCATCGCGATCTGATCTGCTCCGGGCCGGACCAAGACGCCCCTGACGCACGACTTCCCAGGTCAGACCGTGATAGGTGAACAAGGCTTGACTGATGTGACGAGGGCGCCCAGGCGCAGCCGGTGCGTGGCGGCGGCGGTGAGGGTGGGCAGGGCGCCGAACCAAGGACCGTCCCGGAAGCTGCGCCACGACAGGTGGTCGTAGGTGTAGGCGGCGTGGAAGCCGAGTTCCTCGGCACGCTGCCAGGTGGCACGGGCTCCCTCATGCCAGCGGTCGACGGGAAGGATCACGGTGCTCAGGCGCACATTCATGCGATGAGCCTACGTCCGCCCCGGGACGCGGGCGTGCCGCGACCGTGGCCCCCGGCGGCAGCTCAGTTGAGCCGGCGCCGGGCGTTGCTCCGCCACTGGCCGAGCAGCAGGGGCGAGGCCGCGGGCGGCGGCCCCGCGGGACAGACTTCGAAGTGGCTGATCCGGCAGGTGCCGAAGGACACGGAGGCGCGCAGGTTGACCGCCGTGCCGTCCCGCGCGACGCGCCAGCGGCGGCCGGCCGGGACGGCGGCCACCGGCCACTCGCCGGGCTCGACGAGGATCCAGTGCCCGCCGGCCGTGCGGTGGCGGTACGCGGCACAGGCGCACCGGCCGCAGGTCGTGGCGGTGCCGGCCGCCGGGACGGCGCCGGGTATCGCGGCGCGCGCGGCCATGCGGATGCCGTCCACGACGATGGGCAAAGCGTCGGCCAGGAGCACCGGTTCCCGGTCGGGCTGCTCTTCACAACGCACAAGGGCCATGGCGTGATGGTGGCACCCGGCACTGACAACGGCGACGGAGAGTGTGGCGATGATCGCACTGCGCACGCGGCTGCTGTCATATGCAGGCGCATGGGGGACCATGGGTCGGTGACCTCAGCCACCCAGCATCCCCGCATCCCGGACGCCACCCTCGCGACCCCCGTGCCGCGGCTGATCGCCACCGACCTGGACGGCACGCTCCTGCGCGACGACAAGACCGTTTCGGCCCGTACGATCGCCGCGCTGGCGGACGCCGAGGCCGCGGGCATCGAGGTCTTCTTCGTCACCGGGCGCCCTGCGCGGTGGATGGACGTCGTCGCCGGGCACACCGCCGGCCACGGCATGGCGATATGCGCCAACGGCGCCGCCGTCTACGACCTGCACCGCGGCAGGCGGCTGCTGGCGGCCTACCCGCTCGACCCGCGGGACGCCCTCGCGGTCGTCGCCATCCTGCGCACGGCCGTCCCCGGCACGGCCTTCGCCGTCGAACTGACGGGCGGTTTCGCCTACGAGCCGGAGTACCCGCCGTACGCCCCCGCCCCCGACGCAGTCATCGCCCCGGTGGAAGAGCTGCTGGACAGCGCGCGGCAGGGCCAGCCCGTGCTGAAACTGCTGGCCAAGCACCCCTCCATCGACCCGGACGTCTTCCTGGCCACCGCGCGGGCGGTGGCCGGGGAGCACGCCGAGATCACCCGGTCCAGCGCGTCGGCGCTGCTGGAGATCAGCGGCGCGGGGGTCAGCAAGGCGACGACGCTCGCGCGCTGCTGCGCGGACCTCGGCATCTCCGCCGCGGAAGTGGTGGCCTTCGGCGACATGCCCAACGACCTCGCCATGCTGACCTGGGCGGGCACCTCCTACGCCGTCGCCAACGCCCACCCCGACATCCTGGCCGCCACCACGCACCGCACCACGGCGAACGAGCAGGACGGCGTGGCCCGCGTCATCGAGCGCATCCTCGCCGAACGCTGACCTCCGCCGCCCGGCTCACAGGGGCGCCTCCCACGCGAGCGTGGTGCCCCTGCCGTCCGGCCCCGGCCCGAAGGTGGACTCGCCGCCCAGCGACTCCGCGCGGCGGGCGAGGTTGCGCAGCCCGCTGCGCCGGCCGGTCTCGGGGATGCCCACGCCGTCATCGGAGACGATCAGGCGCACTCCCTCCCGGCCGTCGGCGAGCACGGCGGTGGCGTCGAGCACCACTTCCACCCAGGTGGCGTCGGCGTGCCGCTGGACGTTGGACAGCGCCTCGCGCAGCGCCGCCACGACGTTGCGGGCGCTGAGTGCGCCCACCCGGTGGTCGACCGGCCCGACGAAGCGGACGGAGGGCGGGAAGCCGAGGCCCCGCGCGGCGGAACCGGTCTCGCGCAGCACCTGCGCGCGCAGTCCGGAGGGCGCGTCGTCCCCCGGCTCCTGCTGCAGCGCGAAGATCGCCGTACGTACCTCCTGGATGGTGGCGTCCAGCTCCTCGACCGCGTGCGCGATGCTCTTCTCGGCCTCGGGCGGCAGCGCCTTGCGCCGGGCCCCCTGGAGCATCAGACCCGTCGCGAAGAGCCGCTGGATGACGAGGTCGTGCAGGTCGCGGGCGATCCGGTCGCGTTCCTCGTAGACGGCCAGCCGGTTGCGGTCGCGCTGGGCGTCGGCGAGCAGCAGGGCCAGCGCCGCCTGTGCCGCGAACTGGCCGGCGACGAAGCGCTCGTCCTCGGTGAAGCCGGGCTCCCCGTGGACCCGGGGCAGTGCGAGCGCGCCCATCACATGACCGCTGCTCTGCAGCGGCAGCATCATGAAGGCGCCGAAGCGCGGGGCGATGGCCGTGGTCATCCGGTCGTCGGTCCGTGCGTCCGCCACGAACACCGGCTCGCCCGCCATCAGCGGCGCCACGGGCGGGTTGCCCGCCTCGAGCACGGTGCCGACCAGGCCCGCGGGCTGGTCGGCCGAGGCGGCCACCACCTCGAGGCCGCCCTCGACGGTCGGCAGCAGAACCAGGCCCGCGTCGGCCCCCACGAGTGCGCGGGCCTGCTCGGCGACGACGTCGAGCGCGTCGTCGGCCGGTCGTTCGTCCGCCAGCAGCGCGGTGGTGACCGAGTTGACGGCGTCCAGCAGTCTGGCCAGTGGTTCTGCCATACGGCGAGCCTAGGCCGGTGCCGCGTCCCGCGCCGCGACAGGCTCCGGCGTGCCCAGGGCGTCGGCCGCGCGCTCGCGGTCCAGGCCCCGGCGGAACGGGCCGTCGGCCGCGGCCAGCTCACGGTACGTGCCGCGCTGCACCACTCGGCCGCGGTCGAGGACGAGGATCTCGTCGACCTCCTCCAGACCGGTGAGGCGGTGGGTGATCAGCACGGTCGTACGGCCGGTGGTGGCGGCCAGCAGATCGGCGGTCAGGGCGTCGGCGGTGACCAGGTCGAGGTGCTCGGCCGGCTCGTCGAGCACCAGGACGGGGAAGTCGGCGAGCAGTGCGCGGGCCAGTGCCAGCCGCTGGCGCTGGCCGCCGGACAGGCGGGTGCCGTGCTCACCGACCGGCAGGTCGAGGCCGAGGTCGAGGCGGGCCGCGGCGAGCGCCTCGCGCAGTTCCGCGTCGTCCGCGCCGGGGCGGGCCAGGCGGAGGTTCTCCCGGACGGTGCTGTCGAAGGCGTGCGCGTCCTGGGCGCACAGGCCGACCATGCGGCGCACGGCGTCGCCGTCGAGCGCCGTGGCGTCGGTTCCGGCGAGGGTGTAGGCGCCCGCCTCGACGTCGAGGAAGCGGAGCAGCACATGGGCGAGGGTCGTCTTGCCCGATCCGGAGGGCCCGACGACGGCGATCCGGCGACCGGGCGTCAGTTCCAGGCTGACGCCGTCCAGCGCGGGGCCGGGCCGACCCGGGTGGCGGGCGGTGAGCCCGCGCAGCACCAGGGGGTGGGGCCCGGCGGGCGCGGGCGCGGGCCGTGCCGGTTCCCGTACGGGCTCCCTGGTGTCGAGCACCTCGTACACACGCCGCGCCGCCTGGCGGCTGCGCTGCCGGTACTGCGCCGCGAGCGGCATGGCCGCCACCGCCTCGAAGGCGGCGAGCGGGGTGAGCACGACGACCGCGAGCGCCACCGGGGCCAGGCCGCCGCCGGCCACCGCGTTCACGCCCGCCCAGGCGCAGAGGGTGACGGTCAGTCCGCTCACCAGGGCGCCGAGCCCGGACCCGAGCGCCGAGCCGGCCGCCGAGCGGGCCGCGATCCCGGTGAGTACCTGGTCCGCCTCGGCCGCCCTGGCGCGGCGCCCGGGCAGTGCCCCGGCGACGGTCAGTTCGGCGGTGCTGGTGAGCACCTCGACCACCTGGGCCGTCAGTTCTCCGCGGGCGGGGGCGAGCGCGCGTTCGGCGCGCCGGGCCAGCGCCGCGGAGGCGGCGGGCACCGCGACGCCGGCGGTGGCCAGTCCCACCGCCAGGGCCGCCCCCGCGAGAGGCAGCAGCCACCCGGTGAACGCGGCCGCCGCGGCGCCGGTGAGCGCGGCGGCGCCGGCAGGGAGCAGCCAGCGCAGGAAGTAGTCCTGCAGGCCGTCCACATCGGCGACGAGGCGGGAGAGCAGGTCACCGCGCCGGGAGTCCCGCAGCGCGGCGGGCGCGAGCCGCTCCAGCCGGGCGTACACCGTCACCCTCAGACCGGCGAGGGCGCGCAGGACGGCGTCGTGCGAGACCAGGCGCTCGGCGTAGCGGAAGACCGCCCGGCCGATACCGAAGGCCCGGGTCGCGGTGACCGCGACCATCAGATACAGGACGGGCGGCTGCTGGGAGGCCCGGGATATCAGCCAGGCCGAGGTCGCCATCAGGCCGACGGCGCTGAGCAGGGCGAGCACGCCGAGCAGCAGGGCGAGGACGAACCGCGGCCGGAGCGGCGCGGCGATCCGGCGCACCCGGGTCAGCGGGGCGGGGGGGGGGGAGTGGGGGGGGAT
>NZ_JBYIQP010000111.1:0-17133 GCF_057707665.1 Actinacidiphila sp. bgisy167
GGACCCTCGGTCCTGGCCACAGCGCTGGGACCGGGGGTCCTTTTGTTTTTCGCGTGGTGCGCAGTTCGCGGACTGGTACGAGAGACTGGCACTACAGCAGTACAAATGACAGGAGTCACGTCGATGTCCAACTCACCCGAGGAACGGCCGGATCGGCCTGAGCGGCGCACCCCGCGCCAGGGCGGCGATCGGGGTGGGTACCGCAGCGGCGGCCCCCGGCGCGAAGGCGACCGCACCGGCGGCGGTTATCGTCGGCCCGACGACCGTCCGCGGGGGCGGTACGAGGATCGTCCGCGTGATGACCGTCGTGACGATCGTGGGTTCAATCGTGATGACCGTCCGCGGTTCGACCGTCCGCGCGTTGATCGGCCGCGTGATGATCGTCCGCGCTTTGACCGGCCCCGTGACGATCGGCCGCGTGATGATCGTCCGCGCTTTGACCGGCCCCGTGATGATCGTCCGCGTGATGACCGTGGTGGGTTCCGTCGTGATGACCGTCGTGACGAGCGGCCTCGTGGTCCGCGTCGGGACGACGACCGTGGTGGGTTCCGTCGTGACGACCGTCCGCGATTCGACCGGCCGCGCGATGACCGGCCGCGTGATGATCGTCCGCGCTTTGACCGGCCCCGTGACGATCGTCCGCGCGATGACCGTGGTGGGTTCCGTCGTGACGAGCGGCCTCGTGCTCCGCGCCGGGACGACGACCGCGGTGGCTACCGCCGCGACGAGCATCCCCGTGGCCCGCGTCGGGACGAGCGGGACCAGAGCGGGGGCCGACGGCCGTATGTGCAGGGGCGCGGGCGGTTCGAGAACACCCGGGGCCGAGACGAGCGCCGTGAGGAGCGGGAGCCCGTCAAGCGGCTGCCGATCCCGGACGACGTCACGGGTCAGGAGATCGACCCCAGTGTGCGTCAGGAGCTGATGAGCCTGCCCAAGACGCTTGCCGACGACGTGGCACGGAACCTCGTGATGGTGGCCCGGCTGCTGGACGAGGACCCGGATCTGGCCTATGGCTACTCCAGGGTGGCCCTGCGACTCGCGTCCCGCGTCGCCGCTGTGCGTGAGGCGGCCGGGTTCGCCTCGTACGCCACGGAGCGGTACGCCGAGGCGCTTGCAGAGTTCCGCGCGTGCCGACGGATGACGGGCACGGTCGACCTGTGGCCGGTCATGGCGGACTGCGAGCGCGGCTTGGGCCGTCCGGAGCGTGCGCTGGAGATGGCGGGCGCGCCGGAGGTGCACAAGCTGGACCGCGCCGGACAGGTGGAGATGCGCCTGGTGGCCGCGGGTGCGCGGCGCGACATGGGTCAGATCGACGCCGCCGTCGTCACTCTGCAGAGCCCCGAGCTGGCGTCCAACGCCGTGCACCCGTGGACGGCGCGACTGCGCTACGCGTACGCCGACGCTCTGCTTGCCGCTGGGCGCGACGACGAGGCCCGCGAGTGGTTCGCCAAGTCGCTGGAAGCCGACCAGAGTGGCAGCACGGACGCCTCCGACCGGCTGGCACAGCTGGATGGGGTTGCCTTCGTGGACGCCCTGGACGAGTCCGCGGACGTGGAGCCGACGGCGGACGAGGCCGGTGTGGCGGATGCTGAGGACACCGACACCGACACCGACACCGCCGACGCGGACGCCCCACATGCCGAGGCCTCTGACGCGGCCGGCAAGGACGGCGCGAGCAGCGGACGGCAGGACCGCGAGGTCGGTGTCACAGGTGAGCCAGACGTCGACCTGACCGACGAGGCGGACCCGACGGCGTTCCTGGACGACCCGTTCAAGGAGCCCTCCAAGCACACAGAGGGCTGATCGCCGACAGCGAATCGCAGACAGTTGAGGGCGGCATCCGCAGTGCGCGGATGCCGCCCTTCCTGCTGCCCGGGCTCAGGAGGAGGTGCCGTCGAGTTCCAGACTGCGCAGCACCAGGCCGGTCGCCGGCTTGGGGCCGAACGAGGTCGATTTGCGCGGCATCGTCACGCCCTGTTTGGCCAGGTCGTGGACGACGCTCTCGCGCACCGGATGGATGAGCACGGCCGTACCGCCGAACTGCTCGGCGCGCTCGACCGCGGCCACCGTGTCGTGGATGTAGTGGATGTGCTCGGGAGCGTCGGGCACGTGCCAGATCCGGTCCAGGAGCAGGCTGTGCAGCACGGTTGCGTCCAGCTGCCGCCACTGCTGGGGCCGGTCGCGCGGGATGGCCCGGTCGAGAGCATCCGGGTCGGGCCGGTCCAGGAGGTGGAACCGGCCGTCGCCGGTGAGCAGGAACGCGTTGCCCTCGCCCGCGGCGGCCTCCAGGGCGGCGAGGGCCTCCGGCAGGGCCCCCGGCAGCTCGCGCACGCGGAAGACGGCGCGGGCCGCCTCGACCGCGCGGCTGATGGGCAGTTGCGGCAGCACACGGTGGATGGCGCGGACCCGCAGCGGGTAGCGGGCGGTGTCCACCAGCAGCACCAGGCCGTAGTCCCAAGGGCTCGGGGTCTCGTGCTCGGCCTGCAGCAGCAGATAGGTGGCCCAGCGGTGGTGGCCGTCGGCGATGACGGCCTGGTGCCGGGACAGGTCCGCGTCGACCGCCGCGATCGCCTGCGGGTCGGTGATCGCCCACAGCCGGTGCTGGATGCCGTCCTCGGTCGTCGTGGCCAGCAGGGGCGGTTCGGCGACGGTGCGTTCGACGACCTCGGCGGCCTCCCCGTCGTTGCCCCGGTAGGCCAGCAGCAGCGGTTCGAGGTTGGCGGCGGTGGCACGCATGAGGGCCGCGCGGTCGGCCACCGGGCCGGGCATCACGTCCTCGTGCGGCAGCACGATCCGCTCCTCGGGAGGCGTCAGCCGCAGGGCGCCGATGAGGCCGCGCTGGACCCGATCGCCCTCGCGCTGCTCGTACACGTACAGGGCAGGCTTGGGGTCGAGGGCCAGGACGCCTTCCTGCTGCCACTGGAACAGCGCCCAGGCGGCCTTGCGGTGCCGGCCGTCCGGGGGCTCGGCGGTGGGCAGGATGAGCCGCACGACATTGTGCGGGTCGGCTGTCTCCAGGTGCCGCTGGCCCTCGGGCCGGACGACGACGTCGTACGGTGGCGAGGTGACCGCGGCCAGGCTGCCGACCCGCTCGGGGACGTAGCGGAGCGCGCGGAACGGCGCCAGCCGCAAGCCCTGTACAGCGGGTCCGGAATTGCTCATCCGGGCATGCTACGCGGGTCATGTGCGCGAAGTGTGCCGAGTTGTCGACGACATACGAGGAGCGACCGCCCGATGAACCACCGGACCGGCCCGGCCGGCAGCGAAAGGCCTCTTGACCAGGCGTACGACACGGCTCTGCTCGACCTCGACGGAGTGGTCTATGCGGGTGGTGACGCGATCGCGCACGCCGTCGAGTCACTCGGCGTGGCGCGGGCGCACGGTATGCGGCTGGCGTACGTCACCAACAACGCCGCCCGAACCCCGCGGACCGTCGCCGAGCACCTGACGCGGCTCGGCGTGCCGGCCGAGGCCGAGGAGGTCGTCACCTCGGCACAGGCGGTGGCCCGGCTGATCGCGGATCAGGTCCCGGCGGGGGCGCGGGTGCTCGCGGTCGGCGGCGAGGGACTGATGGTGGCGTTGCGGGAGCGAGGGCTCCGTCCCGTCGACTCCGCGGACGACGACCCCGCCGCGGTCGTGCAGGGATACTCGCCCGAGGTGTCCTGGGAGCAGCTCGCCGAGGCCGCCTACGCGGTGGGCCGCGGCGTGCCGTGGTTCGCGTCCAACACCGATCTGACCATCCCGACCGCGCGCGGCACCGCGCCGGGGAACGGGGCGCTCGTCGAGGTCGTCCGGATCGCGACCGGCGGTGTCCCGCAGGTCGCGGGCAAGCCGCTGCCGCCCATGCACCGCGAGACGGTCATCAGGACCGGCGCACGGCGGCCGCTGGTGGTCGGCGACCGGCTCGACACGGACATAGAGGGCGCGCACGCCGGCGGCGTCGACTCGCTGCTGGTGCTCACCGGCGTCACCACCCCCGCGCTGCTGCTCGCCGCTCCGCCCGAGCACCGGCCCAGCTTTGTGGACGCGGACCTGCGCGGGCTGCTGACCCCGCAGCCCGAGGTCACGGCGGCCGGCGGCGGCGCCCACCGCTGCGGGGGCTGGACCGCCTCGGTCGGCGACGCGGCGCTTGTGCTCGACGGGAACGGCGAACCCATGGACGGTCTGCGGGCGCTGTGCGCCGCGGCCTGGACCCGGGCCGGGGACGGCTCCTGCGACCTGGACGCGGGGAAGGCGCTGGACCGGCTGGGGCTCTAGGCGGCGCTGAGAGGGTGCTAAAGGAGCTTGCGCAGCCGCAGCAGGTCGCGCAGGCCTGCCTCCAGCTTGACCCTGCCGCTGCCCCAGGCCTTCGCGAAGTGCAGTCTGCCGTCCACGAGCGCGACGAGGTCGTCGCCGGCCATGGTGAGCCTTATCTCGGCGCGTTCGGCGGGCGGCCCCTGAACGGTGACCACGTCCTGGATCCGGCCGTCCACCAGGCGTCCCACGAAGGTCACGTCGAGATCGGTGATGCGGCAGCTGAGCGAGCGGTCGAGTGCGGCGGCGCTGCGGAGGTCGCCCTCCGTCCTGGCGAGGTTCTCGGACAGCCGCTCGAGCGCGCTGCGGCACTCCTCGATGGTCGCCATGGGTCGTGCGTCTCCCGTTCGGACGTCGGCTGGTGATGCCGGTGGTGGTGCTGGTGTTGAGGTTGTGCAGGCTTGGTCCTGCTGTTGCTGACCGACCGTACCGCAGCGGAACTGCCGGGGAGATGCGACGCCATAGGCGGTAGCGTCGTGACCGACGAAGTCTGGGAACTGGTGACGGCGAGGAGTGAGGACGTATGCGGGACGCGTTGCGGACGTGTCTGCAGATCGCGGGCGGCCTGACCGAGGCCACCCGGCGACGGGCGGTCGGTGCGGCGAAGGAACTGCTCGACCAGACCGGGATAGACGTCGGCGCCGTCCAGCGGAGCATCGGAGAGCGGATCCCGCCCGAGGTGCAGGTGCTCGCGGACGAGCTGATGGCATCGGGACGGGCCAACCGCGACTTGCTCGTGGGGCTGGTCCGGGAGGAGATCGAGAAGGCGATGAGCCGGGTCGGACGGCTCGCGGACGAGGTCACCAAGGTCGGTGTCGTCCTGGAGGCACTGGAGCGGCGCATCCGCAACCTGGAGGAGGGCGACCGCGGGCCGGTTGCGGTCGACCTCGCCGACGAGGCGGAGCCGGGTCCGCACGTGCCGCCGCAGCCGCCGGTGGAGCGTGCGCCGGTCGACGCGCCGGCGGCGTCCTCTGCGGCAGCGCAAGAGGAGAAGCCGGTGGTGACGGACACGGCGGCGGCCACTCCGGTGGGGCGCAAGAACGCCGCGCCCGCGACGGTTCCTGCGGCGCCTGGGGTATCCGGGACGACGGCGCCCGCGGAGTCCGGAGAGGCTGCGCCCGCGGCGGCTGCTGTGCCGGTGGCGCGCAAGAACGCCGTGCCGCCGAAGGCCCCCGCGGCAAAGGAGACGACGGCGGCGAGGAAGACGGCCGCCGCCAAGAAGGCGACCGCCGCGAAGAAGACGGCCGCAGCCAAGAAGACGACCGCCGCGAAGAAGACGGCCTCGGCGGCCGGCACGGCTGCTGCCACGAGGAAGACGACGGCCGCGAACAAGCGAGCGTCGGCAGCCCCGGCCAAGGAGACTGCCAGGACTGCCGAGAAGGCGGCCTCAGCGGCCGGCACGGCTGCTGCCGCGAAGAAGACGACGGCTGCGGCGAAGACGACGGCTGCGGCGAAGACGGCTGCCAGGACGGCCGCGGCCAAGAAGACGGCGGCCCGTACCCAGGAGGCGAAGGGGCGTGACTGAGACCGGGCCCGAGGGCGTGGCACACGCGCCCGGAGCGGAAGCAGGGGCCGAGGGCCCGGCCGAGGCGGCGGCGGGCGCCGCGCCGGGGCCGCGCCCGCTGGGCGTCGTGCTGGACGCCACGGGGAATACGGAGGTGGACGCCGTCCTTGTCCGCCTGCGGGATGCCGATCGGCTTCCCACCGAGGACCACGTCGAGGTGTACGAGGATGTACATCGTGGGCTGCGCGACACGCTCACGAGACTCGACGACGACAACAGGAGCTGAACCTCACGTGGCACGACGCCGACTCGACGCCGAGCTGGTGCGCCGGAACCTCGCCCGCTCGCGGGAGCACGCCGGGCAGCTGATCGCGGCCGGCCGGGTGACCGTGGGCGGGACGACCGCGACGAAGGCCGCCACCCAGGTGGAGACCAGCGCCGCGGTCGTCGTGGCCAAGGACGACTCGGACCCGGACTACGTCTCGCGCGGCGGGCACAAGCTGGCCGGGGCGCTCGCGGCGTTCGTACCGCACGGGCTGCTCGTGGAGGGGCGCCGCGCGCTGGACGCCGGGGCGTCCACGGGCGGCTTCACCGATGTCCTGCTGCGCAACGGCGCGGCGCACGTCGTCGCCGTGGACGTGGGCTACGGGCAGCTCGCGTGGTCGCTGCAGAGCGATGAACGCGTCACCGTGAAGGACCGCACCAACGTCCGCGAGCTGACGCTCGAGCAGATCGACGGCAGGCCGGTGGACCTCGTCGTCGGCGACCTGTCGTTCATCCCGCTCGGGCTCGTCCTGCCCGCCCTTGTACGCTGCGCCGCACCCGACGCGGATCTGGTCCTGATGGTCAAGCCGCAGTTCGAGGTGGGCAAGGAGCGACTGGGCAGCGGCGGTGTCGTCCGCAGCGCCGAGTTGCGCGCCGAGACCGTACGCCAGGTCGCCGGGCAGGCGGCCGCACTCGGACTGGGGGTGCTGGGCGTGACCGCGAGCCCGTTGCCGGGACCGTCGGGGAATGTGGAGTATTTTCTGTGGCTGCGCGCCGGGGCGCCTGAACTGGACCCGGCGGACGTCGACCGCGCTGTGGCGGAGGGCCCCCGTTGAGCGAGACACACGAGACCCATGAGGCGGGCGAGTTCTCCGCGTTGCCCGCGCCCCCTGCGGCTTCCGAGCCTGCCGAGTCCCCCGAGTCCCCCGAGTCCTCCGAGTGCCGCGATCCGGGCGAGACCTCCGGGCGCACCGTCTTCCTGCTCGCCCACACCGGGCGGCCGGCGGCCGTCCGCAGCGCCGAGCGCGTGGTCCAGGGGCTCAAGCGCTGCGGCATCGGGGTGCGGGTGCTGGCCGAAGAGGCCGAAGACCTGACGCTGCCCGGGGACGGCGCGGTGCAGCGGGTGCGGGAGATCGGCCCGCAGACCGTCGCGGACTGCGAGCTGATCGTCGTCCTCGGGGGTGACGGCACGTTGCTGCGCGGCGCGGAGTTCGCCCGGGCCTCCGGGGTGCCGATGCTCGGGGTCAACCTGGGCCGGGTCGGTTTCCTCGCGGAGGCGGAGCGCGACGACCTGGACAAGGTCGTCGACCGGGTGGTCAATCGCGACTACGAGGTCGAGGAGCGCATGACGATCGACGTCCTGGTGCGCAACGACGGCCGGGTCGTCCACACCGACTGGGCGCTGAACGAGGCCTCGGTGGAGAAGCAGGCCCGTGAGCGGCTGCTGGAGGTCGTCACGGAGGTGGACGGCCGTCCGGTCTCCCGCTTCGGCGGCGACGGGGTGGTGATGGCGACTCCGACCGGTTCGACCGCGTACGCCTTCTCCGCCGGCGGGCCGGTGGTATGGCCCGAGGTGGAGGCGCTGCTGATGGTGCCGATCAGCGCGCACGCGCTCTTCGCGAAGCCGCTGGTGACCTCGCCGAGGTCGGTGCTGGCGGTGGAGGTGCAGCCGGAGACCCCGCACGGCGTGCTGTGGTGCGACGGGCGGCGCACGGTGGACCTGCCGGCCGGGGCCCGTGTGGAGGTCCGGCGGGGCGCGGTGCCGGTCCGGCTCGCGCGGCTCCACCACGCCTCTTTCACGGACCGGCTGGTCGCGAAGTTCGCGCTGCCGGTGGCGGGATGGCGGGGCGCGCCGCACTGAGTTTCCCCCCAGGGGTGAGGCCCGTCGCGCGGCGGGCCGCAAACCTCGTATGGTCGTATCCGTGTTGGAGGAAATGCGGATCCGGTCGCTGGGAGTCATCGAGGACGCCGTGGTGGAGTTGTCGCCCGGCTTCACCGCGGTGACGGGTGAGACCGGCGCGGGCAAGACCATGGTCGTCACGAGCCTCGGGCTGCTGCTGGGCGGGCGTGCCGATCCCGGTCTGGTCCGGATCGGGACGAAATCGGCGTCCGTCGAGGGACGGATCTCGCTGGACGCCGACGCGCCCGCCGCTGTGCGGGCCGAGGAGGCCGGCGCCGAGCTGGACGACGGCGCGCTGCTCATCAGCCGCACTGTTTCGGCGGAGGGCCGTTCGCGGGCCTTCGTGGGCGGTCGGTCCGTCCCCGTCGGGCTGCTGGGAGAGCTGGCGGACGAGCTGGTCGCCGTCCACGGCCAGACCGACCAGCAGGGCCTGCTGCGGCCGGCCCGGCAGCGGGAGGCGCTGGACCGGTACGCGGGCGACGCCGTCGCCGTGCCGCTGGCCAAGTACGCGGCCGCCTACCGGAGGCTGCGCGAGGTCGCGGGCGAGCTGGACGCGCTGACCACGCGGGCCCGTGAGCGGGCCCAGGAGGCGGATCTGCTGCGGTTCGGCCTGGGAGAGGTGGCGGCCGCCGAGCCGCTGCCCGGCGAGGACGCCGACCTGGCGGCGGAGGCGGAGCGGCTGGGTCACGCCGAGGCGCTGGCGTCCGCAGCGGCTGTCGCGCACGCCGCGCTCGCCGGGAACCCCGAAGACCCCGAGGGCGCCGACGCGGGCCTGCTCGTCGCGGGTGCGCAGCGCGCGCTGGACGCCGTGCGCTCGCACGATCCTGCGCTGGCCGCGCTCTCGGACCGGATCGGCGAGATCGGCATCCTCCTCGGCGACGTGGCGGGTGAGCTCGCCGGGTACGCCGACAACCTGGACGCCGACCCGCGGCGCCTGGCGGCCGTGGAGGAACGGCGGGCCGTGCTCGCCCACCTGCTGCGCAAGTACGGGGAGACGACCGACGCCGTCCTGGCGTGGGCCGAGCAGGGCGCGGCCCGGTTGGTCGAGCTGGAGGGCGACGACGAGCGGATCGGGGAGCTGGCGGCGGAGCGCGAGGCGCTGCGCACCGAGCTCGGCGACCTCGCGCAGGCGCTCACCGACGCGCGGGCCGAGGCGGCGGACCGCTTCGCCGGGGCCGTCACGGCGGAGCTCGCCCAGCTCGCGATGCCGCACGCCCGCGTCGGCGTCGCCCTCCGGCAGGTCGAGGACGAGGAGGGCATCGAGGTCGGCGGCCGCCGGGTCGCCTTCGGCCCGACGGGCGCGGACGAGGTCGAGCTGCAGCTCGCGCCGCATCCGGGCGCCCCGGCCAGGCCGATCGCCAAGGGGGCGTCGGGCGGCGAGCTGTCCCGCGTGATGCTCGCCGTCGAGGTCGTCTTCGCCGGGTCGGACCCGGTGCCGACGTATCTGTTCGACGAGGTCGACGCGGGCGTCGGCGGCAAGGCGGCCGTCGAGGTCGGCCGGCGCCTGGCGCGCCTGGCGCGGACCGCGCAGGTCGTGGTCGTCACCCACCTGCCCCAGGTGGCCGCGTTCGCGGACCGGCAGCTGCTGGTGGAGAAGACCAACGACGGGTCCGTCACACGCAGTGGCGTGCGGGTCCTCGAGGGAGAGGAGCGCGTACGCGAGCTCTCCCGGATGCTCGCCGGACTGGAGGACTCGGAGCTCGGCCGCGCCCACGCGGAGGAACTGCTGGCCGCGGCCCGCGAGGCGCGCTGACGCCACGGGGCGGTGGGGCACGAACCGGCGCTGCGGCGCGAACCGGCGGCGGTCCGCGCTGTGCGGGTACGTCGCCTGTGTCGCCTTCCTGCCGGGCGGTGCGGGGGGAGATCCGCGGAGCGGGGGCGTGGCGGCCGCTCCCGCGGCCGGGGCGGTGCGTGCCCAGGCGGTGCGTACGGCCGGGTGCCGGAGCCCGCGACGTCGCCCGAGGGTCCGCGCTGTGCCGGGGCGTCGTCTCGCGGCGCAGTCGGCCGGCGTCCGCCGACGGGGTGTCAGACGGCGCGAATGCGGCCCTCGTCCGGTCGGGTGCGCGCGATGGGGGAGCGGAGGGCACTCGTAAGGGTGGTCCCGCGTACGTGTGGCCGGGTGGAGGTGGGGCATCGCTCCCTGGATGGCCTATCGGCCTGGCATCCTTGAAGGAGCAGCCCCGCCGTCCTCCGCACGATGCCGAGTCAGGAGCGCGACCCCGCGTGAGCAGTTCACCGAGCCCCTTGCACGGGCAACTGCACGCCGTCCACGTGCTGGGTGAGACGGCGAGGTCCCATGTCGCTTCCGTGGCGGCCGGGTTGGTGGCGCGCGGCGTCCAGGTGACGGTCTGCGGGCCTGGCGAGGCCGAGGAACGGTACGGGTTCGGGGCGGCGGGGGCGCGTTTCGCTCCCGTCGAGATCGCGCGCCGCTGGCGACCGCGGGCCGACGCGGCCGTGGTGACGGCGCTGCGGGCGGCCTGTGCCGGGGCTGATGTGGTGCACGCGCACGGGCTGCGGTCCGGACTGCTCGCCACCATGGCGCTGAGCGGGCGCCGTACGCCGCTGGTGGTGACCTGGCACGGCGCGGTGCCGGCCGAGGGAGCGCGGGGGCGGGCGCTGCGGATGCTGGAGCGGCGGGTGACGCGGGTGGCGGCGGTCGTGCTGGGCGCCTCGTCGGACCTGGTGGACAGGGCCCGAGCGGCAGGGGCCCGGGACGCCCGGCTCGGACCGGTCGGGGTCCCTGCGCCGCCCCGGACCGCGCCGTCCGCCGAGACCGTGGCGGAGGCGGAGCGCCGCCGGGAGAAGACCAGGAACGAGTTCGCCGTGGGGCAGCGGCCGTTGCTGCTCGCGGCGGGCCGTCTGGAGCCGAGCAAGGGCTACCACCTGCTGCTGGACGCGGCACACGGCTGGGCGGGGCTGGATCCGGCGCCGTTGCTGCTCATCGCGGGCGAGGGGGCGCAACGGGCGGAACTGCAGGAGCGGATCGACGCCGAGCGGCTGCCGGTCCGGCTGCTCGGCCGCCGCGACGACGTTCCGGAGCTGCTCGCCGCCGCCGACGTGGTGGTGCTGCCGTCGCGCTGGGAGGCGCGCCCGCTGATCGCACATGAGGCGCTGCACGCGGGGGTGCCGTTGGTGGCCACCGCCGTCGGCGGTACGGCCGAACTCGTCGGCGAAGCGGCGGTCCTGGTGCCCTACGGCAACCCGAAGACGCTCGCCGACGCCGTCACACGTCTGCTGGCGGACCCGGCGCGGCGTCAGACGCTGGCCGCGGCCGGTCCCGTGCAGGCCGCCACCTGGCCGACCGAGGACGACACGGTCGCCCAAGTGCTGGCCATCTACGACGAGCTGACCTCCGGCTGAACCCGCCCCGCGAGGCGCTGCCCCGTCAGCAGAGGGCCGTGGACGCCTGCACCTCGTCGAGTGCCTGTCTCGCGATCTCGCCGAAGTCGTCACCGGCGGCCGTCCCGCTCCAGCGTTCGTAGGCCAGCGTTGCGGCGAGCGCGCCGAGTTCCGCGGCGACGCGAGCGGTCAGGTCGGGTACGCCGCGCCGTTTGAGCGCCTCGGTCATCGACGCGTTGAGGGAGAGGTTCTTCAGCGCCTCGCGCTCACGCAGTTCGGGGTTGGCGGCGATGACCGCCTGTCTGCGGGCGATGAACTCGCGGCGATCGGGTGTGAAGACCTCCGCGCCTGCGGCGACCAGCGCATGAGCGACCGCCTCGAGCGGGGTGGCGTCCGCCGGCACCGCGTCGATCGCCACGGTCAGCAGGCCGTTCATCGTGTCGCTGCCGAAGAGCACTTCCCGCTTGTCCTGGAAGTGCCGGAAGAAGGTGGTCTTCCCCAGTCCCGCGCGCTTGGCGATGTCGATCACGGTCGTGTTCTCGTAGCCCCTCTCGGCGAACAGGGCGAGGGCGGCGTGAGCGAGCCGTTCTGCTGCGTTCGGTTCCCAGCGAGCCATGAACGCAGTGTAGGGGGCTTGGTTCCGTCGATTCACGCCGGTGATGGAACCAAGTCCCGTCAGTCGTTCTACGGTGATGGAACCAAGTCCCGTCACTTCCCGAGGAGTCCGCCGGCCATGAGTCGAGCCGTGATGTACCAAGCCTTCGGAGGCCCCGAAGTGCTGGAGTTGAGGGAGGTTCCCGAACCTCACGCCGGCCCGGGGGAGGTCCGGGTGCGGGTGACGGCCGCCGGGCTGAACCCGATGGACTGGATCATCGCCGCACAGCCGGAGGTGGCGGCGCGGTTCGGCATCACCGTGCCCTCCGGCTTCGGGTCCGACCTCGCCGGAGTGATCGACGAGGTCGGCGAGGGCGCGACAGGCTTTGCCGTGGGCGACCGCGTCCACGGCAGCGTCCTGGGAAGGGCGATCGCCGACTATGTGGTGGCCCGGCCCCCTGCCGATGCGCTGTGGCACACGCCGCAGGGCCTCAGCGACAAGCTGGCGAGCACCCTTGCGGTCGCCGGGCTCACCGCTGCCGCCGCGCTGGCGGCGATCGGCCCGCGGCCCGGTGACACCGTCCTGATCGGAGGAGCCGCCGGCGGAGTCGGGGTGTTCGCCGTGCAGCTCGCAAGGCTCGCCGGGTCCACCGTGATCGGCACCTGCTCGCCGGGCACCTTCGGGTTCCTGCGGAGGCTGGGCGCCGAGCCGGTGGCCTACGGCGACGGGCTGGCAGACCGGGTCAGGGAACTGGCGCCCGGCGGGGTGACCGCCGCGACCGACCTGTTCGGCACGGAGACGGCGCAGGCCGCGCTGGCGCTCGGCGTGATGCCCGAGCGGATCTCCACGGTCGCCGCGGGCCCCGACCCTCGCGGCGGCATACGCGCCACCGGCGGCCTTGATGCGGCGCCTGACGCGCTGGAGCAGATCACCGGCGCGATCGTCGCGGGCGAGCTCACCGTCCCCATTGCCGCGGAGTTCCCCGTCGAGAGGATCCGTGACGCCGTGGCGCTGCAGGCCGGACGGCACGTCCACGGAAAGGTCGTGGTCACGCTGTGACCCCACTGGAATTACCGCACACGGAACCGATGAACGCACCGTCCCGCTGTCGCAGGCCATCCCGGCGCTCACCGCACTCGAACGAAACGGCCTGGCCAAGCGCGGCAAGCTGATCATCACGACAGAATGATCCCCGCCGCAACGGTTCCGTGCCCGCGACGGCGCGTCGGCGGAGCCGCGGTGGTGGTCGCACTCCTGACGCGAGCCCGGGCAAGGCACCCGCGCCCTCGGCGTTGTCCTCGACGGCGGTCGGACCGCGATCCTCCGCGCGGTCAGCCGCCGTAGGCGCCGCTCGCGGTCAGCCGCAGCGCCGTGTCGATCAGCGGCACGTGGCTGAACGCCTGCGGGAAGTTGCCGACCTGCCGCTGCAGCCGCGGGTCCCACTCCTCCGCCAGCAGGCCGAGGTCGTTGCGGAGCGCGAGCAGCTTCTCGAAGAGCCGGCGGGCCTCGTCGACCCGTCCGATCATGGCGAGGTCGTCGGCGAGCCAGAACGAGCAGGCGAGGAAGGCGCCCTCGTCGCCGGGGAGCCCGTCGAGGTTCTCGCCACCGGGCGGGGCGTCGGTCGGGTAGCGCAGCACGAAGCCGTCCTCGGTGGACAGCTCGCGCTGGATCGCCTCGATGGTGCCGATCACGCGCTTGTCGTCCGGCGGCAGGAAGCCCACCTGCGGGATGAGCAGCAGCGAGGCGTCCAGTTCGCGGGAGCCGTAGGACTGCGTGAAGGTGTTGCGCTCCTTGTCGTAGCCCCGGTCGCAGACGTCGCGGTGGATCTCGTCGCGCAGTTCGCGCCAGCGCTCCAGCGGGCCGTCGACCTCGCCCGACTCGATGAGCTTGACGGTGCGGTCGACGGCGACCCAGGCCATGACCTTGGAGTGCACGAAGTGCCGGCGCGGGCCGCGGACCTCCCAGATGCCCTCGTCCGGCTCGTCCCAGTGGTCCTCCAGGTACTGGATGAGCCGGATCTGCAGGAGCGAGGCGTAGTCGTTGCGGGCCAGGCCGGTCATGTGCGCCAGATGCAGGGCCTCGGTGACCTCGCCGTAGACGTCGAGCTGCAACTGGTGGGCGGCGCCGTTGCCGACCCGGACCGGGATCGAGCCCTCGTAGCCGGGCAGCCAGTCCAGCTCGGTCTCGCCGAGCTCGCGCTCGCCGGCGATGCCGTACATGATCTGCAGGTTCTCGGGGTCGCCGGCGACCGCGCGCAGCAGCCACTCGCGCCAGGCGCGGGCCTCATCGCGGTAGCCGGTGCGCAGCAGGGAGGACAGGGTGATCGCCGCGTCGCGCAGCCAGGTGAAGCGGTAGTCCCAGTTGCGGACGCCGCCGATGTCCTCGGGCAGGGAGGTGGTGGGAGCGGCGACGATGCCGCCGGTAGGCCCGTAGGTCAGGGCCTTGAGGGTGATCAGGGAACGGACCACGGCGTCCCGGTAGGGGCCGTGGTAGGTGCACTGGGCGACCCACTCGCGCCAGAAGTCCTCGGTGGCCTCCAGCGCCGTCTCGGGCTCGGCGAGCGCGGGCGGCTCCTTGTGCGAGGGCTGCCAGCTGATGGTGAAGGCGACACGTTCGCCGGGAGAGACCGTGAAGTCCGCGTAGGTGGTGAGGTGCTTGCCGTACGTCTCCACATCGGTGTCGTGCCAGACCGAGTCGGGGCCGGCCACGGCGACCGTGCGCTCGCCCACCTTGTGCACCCAGGGCACGACCCAGCCGTAGCTGAAGCGCATGCGCAGCGCGGACCGCATCGGCACCCGTCCGCTGACGCCCTCGACGATCCGGATCAGCTGCGGGGCGCCGTCACGCGGCGGCATGAAGTCGATCACACGGACCGTGCCGCGGGGGGTGTCCCACTCGGACTCCAGCACCAGGGAGTCGCCCCGGTAGCGGCGCCGGGTGGCGGCCGGCGGCGGGGTGCCGTCGGCGTGGGCGGGGCCGAGCCGCCAGTAGCCGTGCTCCTCCGTGCCGAGCAGGCCCGCGAAGATCGCGGGGGAGTCGAAGCGGGGCAGGCACAGCCAGTCGACCGTGCCGTCCCGGCACACCAGGGCGGCGGTCTGCATATCGCCGATGAGTGCGTAGTCCTCGATACGCCCGGCCACGTAGGTCTCCCAGTCGAAACGACGGCGGCGCCCCTTGGGACTGGGGCGGTGATTGCGGTCTGTGGATCTGTCGACGAGCTCTTTCCCGGGAGCGGGCGGGGTAGTGCCGTGCCGGTTCACTCGCATCGAATCGATGTGTCCGAGCAGGATACGACGACAACGCGGGCGGTGCGGAAGCGACGACCGCCCCTGCTGCGCCGGTCGGGTGCATTTTGTCGTACCAACTCCCGGTGGCCGTGTTTGTCGCCCAGGAGACACCCGCACCGTCTGGTGCGCGTCACTGATACCCTGGTAGCCCGTGGGCCGGTGGGCTGAACCACTGAACCGCCGCGACGACACCCCTCTTCACCACCATGGTGCCGTCCCGACCACCACCTCGCGACCACGGGAGCCCCCTGTTGGCACTGCCGCCGAAATCCACGACGACCAAGCATCTCTTCGTCACGGGGGGTGTCGCCTCCTCGCTCGGCAAGGGCCTGACCGCCTCCAGCCTCGGTGCCCTTCTCAAGGCCCGGGGTCTGCGCGTCACCATGCAGAAGCTCGACCCGTATCTCAACGTGGACCCGGGCACGATGAACCCCTTCCAGCACGGTGAGGTGTTCGTCACGGACGACGGCGCCGAGACCGACCTGGACATCGGCCACTACGAGCGCTTCCTCGACGTGAACCTCGCGGGTTCGGCCAACGTCACCACCGGCCAGATCTACTCCTCGGTCATCGCCAAGGAGCGCCGCGGCGAGTACCTGGGCGACACCGTGCAGGTCATCCCCCACATCACCAACGAGATCAAGTCCCGTATCCGGCGCATGGCGACCGAGGACGTGGACGTGGTGATCACGGAGGTCGGCGGCACGGTCGGCGACATCGAGTCGCTGCCCTTCCTGGAGTCCGTGCGGCAGGTGCGGCACGAGGTCGGCCGGGACAACGTCTTCGTGGTGCACATCTCGCTGCTCCCGTACATCGGCCCCTCGGGCGAGCTGAAGACCAAGCCGACCCAGCACTCGGTGGCCGCGCTGCGGAGCATCGGCATCCAGCCCGACGCCATCGTTCTGCGCGCCGACCGTGACGTGCCGACCTCGATCAAGCGCAAGATCTCGCTGATGTGCGACGTCGACGAGGACGCGGTGGTCGCCGCGATCGACGCCCCGTCGATCTACGACATCCCCAAGGTGCTGCACACCGAGGGCCTGGACGCCTACGTCGTGCGCAAGCTGAACCTGCCCTTCCGCGACGTGGACTGGGCGCAGTGGGACGACCTGCTGGGGCGGGTCCACCAGCCCGAGCACGAGGTGAAGGTCGCCCTCGTCGGCAAGTACATCGACCTGCCCGACGCCTACCTGTCGGTGACCGAGGCGCTGCGGGCCGGCGGCTTCGCCAACAACGCCAAGGTCACCATCAAGTGGGTCACCTCGGACGACTGCAAGACCCCGGCCGGCGCGGCCCGCCAGCTCGGCGACGTCGACGCGATCTGCGTGCCCGGCGGCTTCGGCGACCGCGGTGTGGAGGGCAAGGTCTCGGCGATCACCTTCGCCCGGGAGAACCGCATCCCGCTGCTCGGCCTGTGCCTGGGCCTGCAGTGCGTGGTCATCGAGGCGGCCCGCAACCTGGCCGGCATCCCGGACGCCAACTCCACCGAGTTCGACCCGGCGACCGCGCACCCGGTGATCTCCACGATGGCCGAGCAGCTCGACATCGTCGCAGGCCAGGGCGATCTCGGCGGCACCATGAGGCTGGGCCTGTACCCGGCGAAGCTCGCCGAGGGCTCCATCGTCCGCGAGGTCTACGGCGGCCAGCCCTACGTCGAGGAGCGGCACCGCCACCGCTACGAGGTGAACAACGCCTACCGCGGCGAGCTGGAGAAGAAGGCAGGCCTGGTGTTCTCCGGCACTTCTCCGGACAACACCCTGGTCGAGTACGTCGAGTACCCCCGGGACGTGCACCCGTACCTGGTGGCCACCCAGGCGCACCCCGAGCTGAAGTCCCGTCCCACCCGTCCGCACCCCCTGTTCGCCGGTCTGGTCGCGGCGGCCGTGGAGCGCCGCAAGGGTTGATCGGTACGGTTGCGGGGGGGGGGGGGGGGGAGGGGGCGACCCCACCC
>NZ_JBYIQP010000112.1:0-16870 GCF_057707665.1 Actinacidiphila sp. bgisy167
GGCTCGGCTCGCCGCGCAGGGCGGTGAGCACCCGGCCCCCCGTCCCGCTCCCTCGGGCGCTGCCGCGGTGGGCGCCCGGCCCGTGCATCCGCCCTCCCGCTGTCTGAGGAGCGTGACCGCGTCCCTTCGTGGGGTCAGAGCGGTACGTCGGTACGGTCAGATCGCTCGCTGGACGGTCAGGGCCTCGTCGGCCTTGTCGATCACCAGGTCGCGTGGCGCGGGCGCCACCTCACCGTCGAAGGTCAGGCGGGTGCCGGGTTCGAGGCCGCTGATCCGCAGCCGCCGCAGCGGGGCAGCGGTGGAGCCGGTGATCGCCGCGGCCGGCAGGCGGGTGCGGGCGTAGCGGCGGCCGGGGACGACGCGCACGTCGAGCTGCCCGTCGGACAGTGCGCGGCGGCACACCGGCGCCGGCCCGACGCTGCGGTAGGCGCCGTCTCGCATCGTCTTCCGTACCCGGTGGCGGAGGAGCGGCCCGCGGGAAACCGCCCCCTGGCGGACCCGGCACGGAGCGGCCCCCGGCGGTTCGACGTCCGGCAGGCACCCCCCTCGGAGTGAATCATCCGGCTCTGTCGTGATCTTCGTTCCAGGAGACGCCCAGGACATTGTCGTTGTCCGCGCCATCGACCATGATGATCACGCTTCACCGAGTCACCGCGGGGGAAACGCCCGGTGAACGGAGCCTTCCCGGAATCCGATAGCCTCTGCCGACACGGCCCCGCGCGGCGCGTCGCACCCAAGTGCCGCGACGCCCCCGGAAGGCGACGGGCAGCCACTAAAGTCAGGGAGTTGAGTCCTTCTGTCGACCGCCATCCTCACCGGTCCGCCGGTCGCGATGTCGCCGATCGAGGGCGACCTGCGGAACCTCGGCTTCGAGGTCGTCACCGCGACGGACGCCGCCTCGCTCGCCGGCCGTCTGCAGGCCGTCCCCGCGGGCGAGCGCGTCGCCATCGTCGATCCGCGCTTCGTCGGGCATGTGCACGCTCTGCGCCTCGGGCTGACCGATCCCCGCTTCGACGCCTCCGCCGTGCCCGGCGCCGTCTCCGTGCGCCCCGCCGCCCGCGCCGCCCTGGCGCGGGCCGTCGCGGAGACCGGGGAGGAAGGTGACGGGGAGACTCTCGCCGACCGGCTCGCCGGACGGATCGAGAAGGACGGCGTGCCCGTACGCCGCCCCGAGCTCGGCACCCTGGTCGCGACCGTCCCGGCCGACGCCGCGGCGCGTGCCGCCGCGGCGTCGGCCGTCGCAGCCGTCGACGACGAGGCGGTGCGGTTGCGCAGCGCCGTGAAGTCCCGCGACGGCTTCTTCACCACGTTCTTCATCAGCCCCTACTCCCGCTACATCGCGCGCTGGTGCGCCCGTCGGGGGCTCACCCCGAACCAGGTGACCACCGCGTCGCTGCTGGTGGCCCTGATCGCGGCCGGCTGCGCGGCCACGGGGACCCGGCCGGGCTTCGTCGCGGCGGGCGTGCTGCTGCTGGCGTCGTTCGTCCTGGACTGCACCGACGGCCAGCTGGCCCGCTACTCCCTGCAGTACTCCACGCTCGGCGCCTGGCTGGACGCCACCTTCGACCGCGCCAAGGAGTACGCGTACTACGCGGGCCTCGCCCTCGGCGCGGCGCGCGGCGGCGACGACGTCTGGGCCCTGGCGCTCGCCGCCATGGTGCTGCAGACCTGCCGCCACGTCGTGGACTTCGCCTTCGCCGAGACCACTCCGGACACCGGGACGGGGGCCGCGGCCCTTTCCCGCAAGCTCGACGGCGTCGGCTGGACGGTGTGGCTGCGCCGCATGATCGTGCTGCCCATCGGCGAACGCTGGGCGCTGATCGCGGTGCTCACGGCGGTGACGACACCGCGCACCACCTTCACCGTGCTCATCGCCGCCTCCGCGCTCGCCGGCTGCTACACCACGGCGGGCCGCGTACTGCGCTCGGTGCGCCGCCGGACGCCCTCGAGCGGCGCCGTGGCCCGCGCGCTGGGCGACCTCACCGACACCGGCCCGGTCGGCGAAGGGCTCAGCCGTGCCTTCCGGGGTCACGGTGTCCCCGCCGCCGCGCTGCTCGGCGCGGCAGTGATGATCGCCACGTCCCTGCTCGCCCCGGCCGGCAGCGCGTGGCCGCTGGCAGCCGCCGGCTTCTATGCCGTGACGTCGGCGCTCGCCGTCGCCCGGCCGCTCAAGGGCGCTCTGGACTGGATCGTGCCGCCGGTCTTCCGCGCGGCCGAGTACACCACCATCCTGGTTCTCGCGGCTGTCTCCGATGTGAACGGAGCGTTGCCCGCGGCTTTCGGACTGGTGGCCGCGGTCGCCTACCATCACTACGACACGGTGTACCGCATCCGCGGCGGGACCGGGGCGCCCCCGCGGGTCCTGATCCGCGCGACCGCTGGTCATGAGGGCCGGGTACTGCTGGTCACCGCGGCGGCTGTGGCCCTGGCCCACGACACGGGCTTCACGGTCGCGCTGACGGTCCTCGCCGTCGCGCTGGCGGTGGTGGTGCTCACCGAGAGCATCGGCTTCTGGGTGTCCTCGCAAGCACCCGCTGTACACGACGAGACTGGAGGACCCGCATGATCGGCCTCGTGCTGGCGGCCGGCGCCGGACGGCGACTGCGCCCCTACACGGACACCCTGCCGAAGGCCCTGGTGCCGGTGGACCCGGCGGGTGAGGGCACCACCACCGTGCTGGACCTCACGCTGGGCAACTTCGCGGAGGTCGGTCTGACCGAGGCCGCCATCGTCGTGGGCTACCGCAAGGAGGCCGTCTACGAGCGCCAGGCCGCTCTGGAGGCCAGGTACGGCCTGAAGCTCCACCTCGTCGAGAACGACAAGGCCGAGGAGTGGAACAACGCCTACTCGCTGTGGTGCGCCCGTGACGTCATCCGGCAGGGCGTGATCCTGGCCAACGGCGACACCGTGCACCCGGTCTCCGTCGAGAAGACCCTGCTCGCCGCCCGGGGCGGCGGCAAGCGCATCATCCTCGCCCTCGACGCGGTCAAGCAGCTCGCCGACGAGGAGATGAAGGTCGTCACCGCCGACGGCAGGGGCGTCCAGCGGATCACCAAGCTGATGGACCCGGCGATCGCGACCGGCGAGTACATCGGCGTCACCCTCATCGAGGGCGAGGCCGCCGCCGACCTCGCCGACGCGCTGAGGGCCACCTACGAGCGGGACCCGCAGCTGTACTACGAGGACGGCTATCAGGAGCTGGTCGACCGCGGTTTCCAGGTCGACGTCGCCCCCATCGGCGAGGTGCCCTGGGTGGAGATCGACAACCACGACGACCTGAAGCGGGCCCGGGAGATCGCGTGCCGGTACTGACGAGGCTCATCCCCTCGCCGGTCGTCGTCGACATCCGTGCCGGGGCCCTGGAGGACCTGGCAGCCGTCCTCGCCGACCAGCGCATCTCCAGTTCCGGCAGGCTGGCCTTCGCGGTCAGCAGCGGCTCGGGAGCGCTGCTGCGTGAGCGGCTGGCCCCCGCGCTGCCCGGCGCCGACTGGTACGAGGTGGCCGGCGGCACCATCGACGGCGCGGTGAAGCTGGCCGACGCCATGCGCGGCAGCCGCTACGACGCGGTCGTGGGCCTCGGCGGCGGCAAGATCATCGACGCCGCCAAGTACGCCGCCGCCCGCGTCGGCCTGCCGCTGGTGGCCGTGGCGACGAACCTGGCGCACGACGGGCTGTGCTCACCGGTGTCCACCTTGGACAACGACAACGGCCGTGGCTCCTACGGCGTGCCGAGCCCCATCGCGATGGTCATCGACCTCGACGTGATCCGCGAGGCCCCCGTGCGGTACGTGCGCTCCGGGATCGGGGACGCGATCTCGAACATCTCCTGCATCGCGGACTGGGAGCTGTCCCACCGCGAGACCGGCGAGCCGATCGACGGGCTGGCCGCCGCCATGGCGCGCACCGCCGGCGAGTCCGTGCTCCGGCACCCCGGCGGTACGGGTGAGGACGAGTTCCTGACTGTGCTGGCCGAGGCGCTGGTGCTCACCGGCATCGCGATGTCGATCAGCGGCGACAGCCGCCCCGCCTCCGGGGCGTGCCACGAGATCAGCCACGCGATCGACCTGCTCTACCCCAAGCGGGCCGCCGCCCACGGCGAGCAGGTCGGCATCGGCGCCGCCTTCGCGATGTTCCTGCGCGGCGCCAAGGAGGAGGCCGGCCTCTTCGCGGAGGTCCTGCACCGCCACGGGCTGCCCACCACACCGGGGGAAATCGGCTTCACCGAGGCCGAGTTCGTCAAGGCCGTCGAATACGCCCCGCAGACCCGCCCCGGGCGCTACACGATCCTGGAGCACCTGGGGCTCTCCACCGACCAGATCAGGGACGCATACGCCGACTATGCCAAAACCATCGGTAGCTGAGCTGCGGCCGGTCGTTCACCCCGCGGGGCTGAAGGACCGGCGCAGCGGTGAGCACTGGGCCGGGCGCATCTACATGCGGGAGATCTCGCTGCGCTGGACCCGGCACCTCGTCAACAGCCGGGTGACCCCCAACCAGCTCACGTACCTCATGATCGTCGCGGGCATCGCGGCCGGCGCCGCGCTGCTCGTGCCGGGCCTGGCCGGCGCCGTGGCGGGCGCCCTGCTGATCCAGCTGTACCTGCTGCTGGACTGCGTCGACGGCGAGGTCGCCCGCTGGCGCAAGCAGACCTCGATCACCGGTGTCTACCTCGACCGGGTGGGGCACTACCTGTCCGAGGCGGCGCTGCTGGTCGGCTTCGGACTGCGCGCGGCGGACCTCTTCCACCGCGACGGCGCCTCCACCCAGTGGGGGTGGGCCTTCCTCGGGACGCTGGCCGCGCTCGGCGCGATCCTGATCAAGGCGGAGACGGACCTGGTGGACGTGGCCCGCTCCCGCAGCGGCCTGCCCGCCGTCCATGACGAGGCCTCCGTGCCCCGGTCCTCCGGCCTGGCCCTGGCCCGCAGAGCCGCCGCGGCGCTGAAGTTCCACCGGCTGGTGGGCGGAGTCGAGGCCTCGCTGCTGATCCTCGCCGCCGGTGTCGCGGACGCCGTCCACGGCGACCTGCTCTTCACCCGCGTCGCCGTCTGCGTCCTGGCCGCCATCGCGGTGCTGCAGACGCTGCTGCACCTGGTGTCGATCCTCGCGTCGAGCAGGCTGAGGTGAGCGCCGTGGGGACGTCGGCCGAAACGATCCGCCTCGGTGCGGTGATCATCACCATGGGCAACCGCCCCGAGGAACTGCGCGACCTGCTGGACTCGGTCGCCAAGCAGCGGGGACCGGCGATCGAGGTCGCCGTGGTGGGCAACGGCTCTCCGCTGCCCGACCTGCCCGCCGGGGTGCGGACGGTCGAGCTCCCCGACAACCTGGGCATCCCCGGCGGCCGCAATGTCGGCATCGAGGCCTTCGGACCCGGTGGCAGCGAGGTCGACGTCCTGCTGTTCCTGGACGACGACGGGCTGCTGCCGAACGAGGACACCGCGGAGCTGGTTCGCGAGGCCTTCGCGGCGGACCCCGAGCTCGGCATCGTCAGCTTCCGGATCGCCGACCCGGAGTCCGGTACCACGCAGCGCCGCCACGTCCCTCGGCTCAGGGCCTCGGACCCGATGCGCTCCTCGCGCGTCACCACCTTCCTCGGCGGCGCCAACGCGGTGCGCACGAAGGTGTTCCAGCAGGTCGGCGGCCTTCCGGACGAGTTCTTCTACGCCCATGAGGAGACCGACCTCGCATGGCGGGCCCTCGACGCGGGCTGGATGATCGACTACCGCGCCGACATGGTGCTGTTCCACCCGCTGACCGCCCCGAGCCGGCACGCCGTCTACCACCGCATGGTGGCCCGCAACCGGGTGTGGCTGGCCCGCCGCAACCTGCCGTGGGCGCTGGTCCCGGTCTACCTCGGCGTGTGGATGCTGCTGACCCTGCTGCGCAGACCCTCGGGCCCCGCGCTGCGGGCGTGGTTCGGCGGTTTCAAGGAGGGCTGGACGACACCGAGCGGCCCGCGCCGGCCCATGCACTGGCGGACCGTGTGGCGCCTCACCCGATTGGGCCGGCCCCCGATCATCTGACAAGCTCGAACGAGAGTGACCCCGGCGCGCCGGGCCCGGCCCGCGACGCACCAAGAGGACGAAAGTGTCAACTGTGAGCGAGACGACGCACGACGGTGCGGTCGCCGTGGGCCCGGTGCCGGCGGCGAGTGGCGGCCTCACGCCGTCCCAGCTGGCGGCCAGACACGGCCTCGCCGTCAGCGGAGCCCGTCCCGGGCTGGGCGCCTATGTGCGGCAGCTGTGGGGACGCCGCCACTTCATCTCGGCGTTCGCCCGGGCCCGGGTGTCGGCGCAGTACACCCAGGCCCGGCTGGGTCAGCTGTGGCAGGTGCTGACGCCGCTGCTCAACGCGGCCGTCTACTACTTCATCTTCGGCCTGCTGCTGAACACGGACCGCGGTGTCGACAACTACATCGCGTTCCTCGTCACCGGCGTCTTCATCTTCACCTTCACCCAGTCCTCGGTGCTCGCGGGCGTCCGCGCCATCTCCGGCAACCTCGGGCTGATCCGCGCGCTGCACTTCCCGCGCGCGAGCCTGCCGATCGCCTTCACCCTGGTCCAGCTGCAGCAGCTGCTGATGTCGATGCTCGTGCTGCTGTCGATCGTGCTGATGACCGGCGAGGTGCCGGGACCTTCCTGGGCGCTCGTGGTGCCCGCGCTGGTCCTGCAGTGCGTCTTCAACGCGGGCCTGGCGCTGGTGATGGCCCGGCTCGGCAGCAAGATGACCGACCTGGCGCAGCTGATGCCGTTCATCCTGCGTACCTGGATGTACGCGTCCGGTGTCATGTACAGCATCAGTCACTTCGCGGCGAGCGCGCCGACCGCGGTCAAGATCGCCCTTGATCTGAACCCGGCGGCGGTCTACATCGACCTGATGCGCTTCGCGCTGATCGACAGTTACACCTCCGCGCAGCTTCCCCCGCATGTCTGGGCGCTGGCGCTGGGCTGGGCGCTGGTCATGGGCGTCGGGGGCTTCGTGTGGTTCTGGAAGGCTGAGGAGAGGTACGGGCGTGGCTGAGCGCGGCGACACCACCCCGGGCGGCGAGCGCGTCCCCACCGTGATCGTGGACGACCTGCACATCGTCTACCGGGTGCACGGGGCCGGATCGGGCAAGGGCAGCGCCGTGGGCGCCCTGGCCCGCATGGTCACCCGCAAGGGCGACCCCAACGTCCGCAAGGTGCACGCCGTGCGCGGCGTGAGCTTCACCGCGTACCGCGGCGAGGCGATCGGCCTCATCGGCTCCAACGGCTCCGGCAAGTCGACCATGCTGCGCGCCATCGCCGGCCTGCTGCCCGCGGAGAGCGGCAAGGTCTACACCGAAGGGCAGCCGTCGCTGCTCGGGGTGAACGCCGCGCTGATGAACGACCTGACCGGTGAGCGCAACGTCATCCTGGGCGGTCTGGCGATGGGTATGTCGCAGGAGGAGGTGCGGCAGCGGTACCAGGAGATCGTGGACTTCTCGGGGATCAACGAGAAGGGCGACTTCATCTCGTTGCCGATGCGGACGTACTCCTCGGGTATGGCGGCGCGTCTGCGGTTCTCGATCGCCGCGGCGAAGAGCCATGACGTGCTGATGATCGACGAGGCGCTCGCGACGGGTGACCGCTCCTTTCAGAAGCGTTCCGAGGCCCGGATCCGGGAGCTACGCAAGGAGGCCGGCACGGTCTTCCTGGTCAGCCACAACAACAAGTCGATCCGCGACACCTGCGACCGGGTGCTGTGGCTGGAGAAGGGCGAGCTGCGAATGGACGGTCCGACGGACACCGTCCTGAAGGCGTACGAGGAGTTCACCGCGAAGTGAGCCGTGGACCGGCCCGCGCCCGACCGGGGGCGCGGGCCGGCGCACGCACGGCGTCGGTGACGTGCCCGCCGGACATCCGCCGAGCACCCGGGTGCGTGCCCGGGCTGCCGGCCCCGCGAACCCGCCGCCTCCGCGCCTCGCCGCTCGACAGGGCTTTCCGCCGCCTTCTCCGGCTCCGGCCCACGGGCCGCCCGCCCGGTCCGGCACGGATACGCCAAGTGAGTGGGCGCGCGCCCGGCGCATCGGCGGCGCGCGGTCTGCGGGACGAATAGGGCTGATGATTTTCCCGGGATTTTGCGGGACGCCGGGGACGGGAGCCGCGGTTTGCACGTTCCTGCTTTCGGATCGGCCTCGGTCGGACCCCCGGCGTACGCCGGAGCGGATACGCGCCGTAAGCTGTAGCGGTGCTCAATCGCCGGATCTCGGTCGATACGTCCGGAGAGTCGGCTCGGGTGCGGCAACAGCCCGAAGCGGGAATTCTGGCAGCGGCGTGTCCGAAATTGGGTGTAATGGGCTATCGGTGTAGAACGGGGGATGTGACGGAAATGGCGCTGTGGTCCCCTGCGGAGAAAGCACCCACGGCCCGAACACCGGGACGTCCACGGTGACCGCTCTCAAGCCCGAGGCGCGGGCGGTCACGGCACCTGACCGCCATTCACGTGCCGTTCTCGACAAGGCGGCGCGGGAGAACTTCCCCGTCGCGCCCTTCTTCGTGCCCCGCGCGTGGCGCGCCGACCTGATGGCCGTCTACGGCTTCGCCCGGCTCGTCGACGACATCGGCGACGGGGACCTGGCCGACGGCGGCCGCACGGACGCCGTACGCCTGGGACTGCCGCCCGAGGCCGCCGCGGACCGCCTGGCCATGCTCGACGCCTTCGAGTCGGATCTGCGCCGGGTCTTCGACGCCGGCTCCGACAACGTCCGGCACCCGCTGCTGCGCGCGCTGCGGCCCACCGTCCACCGCCACGGCCTGACCCCCGCCCCCTTCCTCGGCCTCATCGAGGCCAACCGCCAGGACCAGGTCGTCCGCCGCTACGCCCGCTACGAGGACCTCCTCGCCTACTGCGAGCTGTCGGCGAACCCGGTCGGCCGGCTCGTGCTCGGCATCACCGGCACCGCCACACCTGAACGGATCCGCCGCTCGGACGCGATCTGCACCGCTTTGCAGATCATCGAGCACCTGCAGGACGTGGCCGAGGACCTCGGCCGCGACCGCATCTACCTGCCCGCCGAGGACATGAAGCGCTTCGGCGTCACCGAAACCGATCTCACCGCCGCCACCGCGGGCGCACAGGTGCGCGCACTGGTCGCGTACGAAGCGGAACGCGCCCGGGCCCTGCTGAATGAAGGCACCCCCTTGGTGGGTAGCGTCCACGGCAGGCTCAGGCTGCTGCTCGCCGGGTTCGCCGGAGGAGGCCGCGCCGCCCTGCGGGCGATCGCGGACGCGGGCTACGACGTGCTGCCAGGGCCGCCGAAGGCGGGCAGGCTGAACCTGCTTCGCGAGGTGGGGTCGACATGGCGAAGAGAGGGGTGAGCCGGACTGTGAACGGCTCCGATCGCATGTCCGGACCTGTGCTCGCGGCCTACCGCTACTGCGAGGTCGTCACGGGCCACGAGGCCCGGAACTTCGCCTACGGCATCAGGCTCCTGCCTACCCCCAAACGGCAGGCCATGTCCGCCCTCTACGCCTTCTCCCGGCGGGTGGACGACATCGGCGACGGCGACCTCGACCTGCCGGAGAAGCAGCGGCGGCTCGACGTCACCCGGGTGCTGCTCACCCGGATCAGGGAGGGCGCGGTCACCGCGGACGACACCGACCCGGTGGCGGTCGCGCTCGCCGACGCCGCCCGGCGCTTCCCCATCCCGCTCGGCGGGCTCGCGGAACTGATCGACGGCGTCCAGATGGACCTGCGCGGCGACACCTATGAGACATGGGAGGACCTCGCGTCCTACTGCCGCTGCGTCGCCGGCGCGATCGGCAGGCTCTCGCTCGGGGTGTTCGGCACCCTGCCCCACGCGCCCGGGAGGGAGAGGGCCGCCGAGTACGCGGACACCCTGGGCCTCGCCCTGCAGCTCACCAACATCCTGCGGGACCTGCGCGAGGACGCCGCCAACGGGCGCAGCTACCTGCCCGCGGACGACCTCGCGAAGTTCGGCTGCTCCGCCGGATTCCACACCGACACCCCGCCGCCCGGCTCCGACTTCGCGGGCCTGGTCGAGTTCGAGGTGAAGCGCGCCCGTGCCCTCTTCGCCGTGGGATACCGGCTGCTGCCGATGCTGGACCGGCGCAGCGGCGCCTGCGTCTCCGCCATGGCCGGCATCTACCGCCGCCTCCTGGAGCGCATCGCCGCCGACCCCGAGGCAGTGCTCCGCGGCCGGGTCTCCCTGCCGGGGCACGAGAAGGCATACGTCGCGGTGCGCGGCCTCGCCGGCCTCGACGCCCGGCGCACCGCCAGGAGGCGCCTGTGACGCCCGCCCCACCGGCCGCGGGCCGCTCCGCCGGCGCGGCCGAGGGCGCCGCCGGCGCAGAAGTCGCCTCGCCGCGGAGAACGGCCTGTTTCCAACGCCGCGAGGCAACCGGCGCCGCGCCGCAGGCGTCACTGTCGGCGACGGTGCCGGGCGCTCCGCGCGGCGGCACCCGGAGGAGGACGCATGGCTGAGCGCACGGCCGTCGTGATCGGCGGCGGACTCGCCGGCACGACGGCGGCACTCGCACTGGCCGACGCCGGGCTGCGCGTCACCCTGCTCGAGGCCCGGCCCCGTCTGGGCGGGCTCGCCTTCTCCTTCCGACGCGGCGAACTGACGGTCGACAACGGCCAGCACGTCTTCCTGCGGTGCTGCACCGCCTACCTGCGCTTCCTGGAGCGCATCGACGCGGCCGACCTCGTCACCCTGCAGGACCGGCTCGACGTGCCCGTGCTCGACGTGGCGACCCCTCGGCCCCGGCTCGGCCGGCTTCGCCGCTCGGGGCTGCCCGTACCACTGCACCTGGCCAGGAGCCTGGCCACGTACCCGCATCTGTCCCTGACGGAGCGGGCGTCCGTCGGGCGGGCCGCGCTCGCGCTGCGCTCGCTCGACCCCGCCGACCCGGCGCTGGACGCCGTCGACTTCGGCAGCTGGCTGCGCGAGCACGGCCAGTCGGCCCGCACCGTCGAGGCGCTGTGGGACCTGGTCGGCGTGGCCACGCTCAACGCCACGGCCGAGGAGGTGTCACTGGGCCTGGCCGCCAAAGTCTTCAAGACCGGCCTGCTCTCCGCGCCGGGCGCCGCGGACATCGGCTGGGCCGCCCGGCCGCTCGGCGAACTGCACGACGACCGCGCCCGCACCGCCCTGGACAAGGCCGGCGTGCGCACCCTGCTGCGCGCCCGCGCCGCCTCGCTCACCCGCACGGACGCGCCCGAGCCGGTACGGTCCGGCGACGGCGGCGCGGGCGGAGCCGGACCGGTCTGGGAGGTCGAGGCCGAGACCGGGCCCGGGCGGGCCGAGCGCTTCACGGCCGACGCCGTCGTCCTGGCCGTCCCGCAGCACGAGGCCCACCGCCTGCTCCCCGCAGGCGCCCTGGCCGACCAGGACGCGCTGCTGCGCATCGGCAGCGCTCCGATCCTCAACGTGCACGTCGTGTACGACCGCCGGGTCATGCGGCAGCCCTTCTTCGCCGCCCTCGGCAGCCCCGTGCAGTGGGTCTTCGACCGCACGGAGCACTCCGGCCTGACCGGCGGCGGCCAGTACGTCGCCCTGTCCCAGTCGGCGGCCCAGGGAGAGATCGACCTCCCGGTGGCCGAGTTGCGCGGTCGCTATCTGCCGGAGCTGGAGCGGCTGCTCCCGGCCGCGCGCGAAGCCGCCGTACTGGACTTCTTCGTCACCAGGGAACGGACCGCGACCTTCGCGCCCGCCCCGGGTGTCGGCGCCCTCCGACCGGGTCCCCCCACCCGTGCCCAGGGCGTCTGGCTCGCCGGCGCATGGACCGCCACCGGCTGGCCCGCGACGATGGAAGGCGCGGTCCGCAGCGGTTTGCAAGCCTCCCGAGCAGCTTTGACCGCACTCCGCCATCCCTTCGACCCCGGTACCTTCGCAATCGAAGGCCTGGAGCCGGTATGAGCATGACCAGTGCAATCAGAGGAGAGAATGTGACCGCTGGCAACGAGCAGATGACCGCGGGCGTCGACAGAGGAACCGTGACCGCGCTCCTCGAGCGCGGCCGGGAGCTGTCCACGCCGGTGCTGCGCGCCGCCGTGGACCGCCTCGCATCCCCTATGGACACCGTCGCCGCCTACCACTTCGGCTGGATCGACGCCGCGGGCAACCCGTCCGCCGGCGACAGCGGCAAGGCCGTACGCCCCGCGCTCGCCCTGCTGTCCGCCGAGGCGGCGGGCGCCGCCCCCGAGGTCGGCGTTCCCGGCGCGGTCGCCGTGGAACTGGTGCACAACTTCTCACTGCTGCACGACGACCTGATGGACGGTGACGAGCAGCGCCGCCACCGCGACACCGTGTGGAAGGTGCACGGCCCCGCCCAGGCCATCCTGGTGGGCGACGCGCTCTTCGCGCTGGCCAACGAGGTCCTGCTCGAGCAGGGCACCGCCGAGGCGGGCCGGGCCACCCGGCGGCTGACCGCGGCCACCCGCAAACTGATCGACGGTCAGGCCCAGGACATCTCCTTCGAGCACCGCGAGCGGGTCACCGTGCAGGAGTGCCTGGAGATGGAGGGCAACAAGACCGGCGCCCTCCTGGCCTGCGCCTGCTCCATCGGCGCGGTGCTCGGCGGCGCCGGCGACTCTGACGCCGACGCCCTGGAGGAGTACGGCTACCACCTCGGCCTGGCCTTCCAGGCGGTCGACGACCTGCTCGGCATCTGGGGCGACCCGGCCGCCACCGGCAAGCAGGCATGGAGCGACCTGCGCCAGCGCAAGAAGTCCCTCCCGGTGGTCGCGGCACTGGCCGCGGACGGCTCCGCCTCGCAGCGCCTCGCCGAAATCCTGTCCGCGGACGCGAAGGCCGCGTATTCCCCGGACCGCAACGGCATCGAGTCCTTCGACGAGGAAGAGTTCGCGACCCGGGCGGCGTTGATCGAGGAGGCGGGCGGCCGGGAGTGGACCTCGCAGGAGGCACGCCGGCAGCACGCCACCGCGATCGCCGCACTCGACAAAATGGACATGCCGGGAGAAGTTCGCCGTAAGCTCGTGGGCCTGGCGGATTTCGTGGTGGTTCGCGAGAAGTAACGACACAACTGGAGCGCAGTACGTCGCCGGCCGGCGCGCGTGACGGCCGACGGCAGCCCCAACACCGCAGACAGAACGACTGTGCAAAGGGGAAGCCATGACAGCGACGACCGACGGCGGTCCCGGGGGCGAGGCGGCCCGCGGGACAGCCTCGGCCAGAACGAAGGCGCCGGGCACGATCCCGGAACCGGCGCCGGGGCCCGGTTCCGAGGGCGTCACCGACCGGACCGAGGAGCTCGCGGCCGAGGCCGCGCGCCGGGCCGCCGCCCATCTGCTGGCCCGTCAGCATCCTGACGGCTGGTGGAAGGGCGACCTCGAGACCAACGTCACGATGGACGCCGAGGACCTGCTGCTCCGTCAGTTCCTCGGCATCCGGGACGAGCGGGTCACCGAGGCCGCCGCCCGTTGGATCAGGTCCCAGCAGCGCGAGGACGGCGCCTGGCCCACCTTCTTCGGCGGGCCGGGCGACCTCTCTGCCACCGTCGAGGCCTATGTCGCGCTGCGGCTGGCCGGCGACGACCCGCAGGAGCCGTGGATGGCCTCCGCTTCGGCCTTCGTCCGGGAGAACGGCGGCATCGCGCGGTGCCGGGTCTTCACCCGGATCTGGCTCGCGCTGTTCGGCTGGTGGCGCTGGGACGACCTCCCGGAGCTGCCGCCCGAGCTGATCTACCTGCCCAAGTGGGTCCCGCTCAACATCTACTCCTTCGCCAGCTGGGCCCGGCAGACCATCGTGCCGCTGACCATCGTCGGCGCCCACCGGCCGGTACGGCCCGCCCCCTTCGCCCTCGACGAGCTGCACACCGACCCCGCACGGCCCAACCCGCCGGCCCCCAAGGCCCCGCTGTCCAGCTGGGACGGGTTCTTCCAGCGGGTCGACCGCGTCCTGCACGCCTACCGCAGGGTCAACGTCCGCCCCCTGCGGCGGGCCGCGATGCGCTCGGCGGCTCGCTGGATCATCGAACGCCAGGAGAACGACGGCTGCTTCGGCGGCATCCAGCCGCCCGCGGTGTACTCCGTGATCGCGCTCCACCTGCTCGGCTACGACCTCGACCATCCCGTGCTGCGCGCCGGACTCAAGGCGCTGGACGAGTTCGCGGTCTGGCCGGACAAGGACACCCGGATGATCGAGGCGTGCCAGTCCCCGGTCTGGGACACCTGCCTGGCGACGATCGCGCTGGCCGACGCCGGCGTCCCAGCCGACGACCCGGCACTGGTCAAGGCCGTCGACTGGATGCTGGGGGAGCAGATCACCAAGACCGGGGACTGGGCCGTGCAGCGGCCCGGCCTGCCCTCCGGCGGCTGGGCGTTCGAGTTCGCGAACGACACCTATCCCGACATCGACGACACCGCGGAGGTGGTCCTCGCCCTGCTGAGGGTGGACCATCCGGACCCGCGGCGGGTGAGGACGGCGGTCGACCGCGGGGTGCGCTGGACCGTGGGGATGCAGTCCAAGAACGGCGCCTGGGGAGCCTTTGACGCCGACAACACCAGCGCCTTTCCCAACAGGCTGCCCTTCTGCGACTTCGGCGAGGTCATCGACCCGCCGTCGGCCGACGTCACGGCCCATGTGGTCGAGATGCTGGCCGCCCTCGGCCTGGAGCGCGACCCGCACACCCGGCGCGGGATCGACTGGCTGCTCGCCGAGCAGGAGGACAACGGCGCCTGGTTCGGCCGCTGGGGCGTCAACTACATCTACGGAACCGGATCGGTCGTCCCGGCCCTCGTGGCGGCCGGCCTCCCGGCCGGCCACCCCGCGATCCGCCGGGCGGTGGGCTGGCTGGAGTCCGTGCAGAACGAGGACGGCGGCTGGGGGGAGGACCTGCGCTCGTACTCCTCGGCCGAGTGGATCGGCCGCGGCGCCTCGACCGCGTCCCAGACGGCCTGGGCGCTGCTGGCCCTGCTGGCGGCCGGCGAACGCGACGGCGAGGCGGTGCGGCGCGGGGTGCGCTGGCTGGTCCGGACCCAGGAGGAGGACGGGTCCTGGGACGAGCCGTACTTCACCGGCACCGGCTTCCCCAGGGACTTCTCGATCAACTACCACCTCTACCGGATGGTCTTCCCGCTCACCGCCCTCGGGCGCTACGTGCGCGGCGAGCCCTTCGGCGGGCTGCGGAAGGGGGCCTGATGGGGCCGTCCGGCCCGCCTCTGCTCATCGTCTGCGCGCTGCGGGTGGAGAGGTTCGCCCTGCGCGGCGGCGACCGCGGCGACGCCGCCGGCCCAGTGGCCTTCGTGCGCACCGGCATGGGGCCGCAGGCCGCGGAACGCGCCGTCACCGCCGCCCTGCGCGACCCTGCCCTGGAGGATGCGGCGGTCCTCACCACCGGCTTCTGCGCCGGGTTGGCCTCCGGGATGCGGCCGGGCGACGTCGTGGTCGCCGACGAGCCGCGCGACGGGGAATCGCTGGCCGCCGTCCTCAAGGCGGCGGGACACACCGTGCACGTCGGCCGGCTCGCGGAGTCGGACCACGTCGTACGGGGCCCGGAGCGCGCGGCGCTCCGGGCCACCGGTGCCGTCGCCGTCGACATGGAGTCGGCGGCGATGATGCGGGCAGCGCTCGCCCGGGGTCCACGCCCGGTCGCCGCGGCCCGCGTGGTCGTCGACACGCCCGAGTTCGAACTCGTGCGGGTCGGCACGCTCCGCACGGGAATCACCGCTTTCCGCGTGCTGAGGGACCTTCTTCCTGCTTTTCTCGATTGGCACCGCTCTACTGCGCTCCCCTGGAGGTGAGCAAGATGGCCATGCCGCTCCGACAGTCCATCAGGGTCGGCACCTACCTCTTCGAACAGAAAATGCTCCGCAGGCGCGAGAAGTTCCCGCTCATCGTCGAACTCGAGCCGCTCTTCGCGTGCAACCTGAAATGCGAGGGGTGCGGGAAGATCCAGCACCCGGCGGGCGTGCTGAAACAACGCATGCCCGTGGCGCAGGCCGTGGGCGCCGTCCTGGAGTCGGGCGCGCCCATGGTGTCGATCGCCGGCGGTGAGCCCCTGATGCACCCGCAGATCGACGAGATCGTGCGGCAGTTGGTGGCGAAGAAGAAGTACGTGTTCCTCTGCACCAACGCCATGCTGCTGCGCAAGAAGATGGACTCGTTCACTCCCTCCCCCTATTTCGCCTTCGCCGTGCACATCGACGGACTGCGCGAGCGCCACGACGAGTCGGTCGCCAAGGAAGGCGTCTTCGACGAGGCCGTGGAGGCGATCAAGGAGGCCAAGCGGCGCGGATTCCGCGTCACCACCAATTCGACCTTCTTCAACACCGACACCCCGCAGACCGTCGTCGAGGTGCTCAACTTCCTCAACGACGACCTGCGGGTCGACGAGATGATGATCTCGCCGGCCTACGCCTACGAGAAGGCTCCCGACCAGGAGCATTTCCTCGGCGTGGAGCAGACCCGTGAACTGTTCAAGAAGGCCTTCTCGGGGGGCAACCGCAAGAAGTGGCGGCTCAACCACAGCCCCCTGTTCCTGGACTTCCTCGAGGGCAAGGTCGACTTCCCCTGCACGGCCTGGGCGATCCCCAACTACTCCCTGTTCGGCTGGCAGCGTCCCTGCTACCTGATGAGCGACGGGTACGTCACCACGTACAAGGAGCTCGTCGAGGAGACCGACTGGAGCAAGTACGGCCGCGGCAAGGACCCGCGCTGCGCCAACTGCATGGCGCACTGCGGCTACGAGCCGACCGCCGTGCTGGCCACGATGACCTCCCTCAAGGAGTCCATCAGGGCCACCCGGGAGACCGTCACCGGCAACCGCGGGAAGTGACGCCGCGATGACAGCTGTCGAGCCCGTGCCGCTCGGCCTGCCCTCCGTACCGGCCCGGCCGCTCGCGGAGCGCCGCCGTTCGCGGCGCG
>NZ_JBYIQP010000113.1:0-15291 GCF_057707665.1 Actinacidiphila sp. bgisy167
ATCGACGAGTACGGCGTGCAACTGGTCATTGCGGCCGGCAACAGCGGCCCCGGCGCCAACACCATCGGCGACCCCGGCCTGGCCGACAAGGTCCTGAGCGTCGGCGCCACCATCTCCAAGGAGACGTGGGCGGCCAACTACGGCTCGCAGGTGACCAAGGCGTACGACATCATGCCCTTCTCCTCGCGCGGCCCGCGTGAGGACGGCGGCTTCGCGCCGCTCATCTCCGCGCCGGGCGCCTCCATCAACACCATCCCGACCTGGGAGCCGGGCGGAGCGGTTTCCGAGGCCGGCTACAGCCTTCCCCCCGGCTACGCCATGCTGCAGGGCACCTCGATGGCCTCCCCGCAGGCGGCCGGCGCCTCCGCGCTGCTGCTGTCCGCGGCCAAGCAGGCCCGCATCCCGCTGAGCCCGCTGACCCTGCGCACCGCGCTCACCAGCTCGGCGCACACGATCAAGGACGTCCCTGCGTACGCGCAGGGCTCCGGCCTGATCGACATCGTGGACGCCTGGCGCCTGATCAAGGACGGCGCCACCGCCCACGGCTACACCGTCAAGGCCCCGGTCTCCACGGCCCTCGCGCAGGACCTGGAGACCCCGGGCTTCGGTACCGGCATCTACGATCGCGAGGGCGGCCTGAAGGCCGGTCAGACCAAGACGTACGACGTCACCATCACCCGCACCTCCGGCCCGAACCGCTCCGTCCGGCACGACCTGAAGTGGGTCAACGGCGACGGCACGTTCCGCTTCGCCGACCACGGCCCGGTGTCGCTGCCGCTGAACAAGCCGGTGACCGTGCGCGTCACGGCCAAGCCCGGCTCGACCGGTCTGCACAGCGCGATCCTGACGGTCGACGACCCGGCGACGCCCGGTGTCGACCAGCAGATCCTCAACACCGTGGTCGTCGCCCTGCCGCAGGTCAAGCCGTCGTACGCGGTCAAGGCCTCCGGCTCGGTGCAGCGCAACGGCACGCGGTCCTACTTCGTGACCGTCCCCGAGGGCGCCAAGACGCTCGAGATCACGATGGACGGCCTGGCCACCGACAGCCAGACCCGCTTCATCGCGATCAACCCGTGGGGTGTCCCGGCCGACGACACGGCCTCGAACCTGTGCTACCCGCACTACAACCCCGCCAACACGTGCCGTCCCGACGTGCGCTCCTACGCCGACCCCATCCCGGGCGTGTGGGAGATCGAGGTCGAGGCGCGTCGTACCTCGCCGGTGCTGGACAACCCGTACAAGGTGACCGCGACCGCGCTCGGCGTCTCCTTCGCTCCCGAGCCCCTGACCGTCGACGAGGTCACGGTCGGCACCGCCGCGCCGCTCTCCTGGAGGGTCACCAACGGCTACGCCCCGATCCAGGGCAAGCTCCAGGGCGGCGCGCTCGGCTCCGTGGCGGCGTCGCGCAAGACGATCGCCCAGGGTGAGAGCGTCATCAGCACGGTCGTCGTCCCCCAGGGCGCGTCCCACCTGGACGTCGCCATCGGCGGCACCTCCGACATCTCCGCCGACCTCGACCTGACCGTGCTCCTCGGCGACGAGGTGGTCGCCCAGTCCGCGGACGGCGACTCGGAGGAGGCAGTGAGCATCCCGAACCCGGCGGCCGGTACGTACACCGTCGTGGTGGACGGCTACTCGGTCCCGGCCGGCACCACGGAGTACGCCTACCGCGACGTCTACTACGCGGCGATGCTCGGCTCGGTGTCCGTCGACGAGGGGGCGGTCGTTCCGCTGGCCAACGGCGCCTCCGCGAACGTCACGGCGAAGCTCCTGGTCGCGGCGCCGGCTCCCGAGGGACGACGGCTCTTCGGCGAGGTGCGGCTGCTCAACGCCGACGGCACCGCTGCCGGCGCCGGCACCGTGCAGATCGGCAAGATCAACGCGGGCTGACCCGTAGCCGTCTGATCCCGCCCTTCCTCTTCGGCCGCTCCGCGGGGGCGGGGCGGGTCGCGCCGGCACGGAAACCGGCGGGGCCGGGGGCGGCGCCGCCACTGCCGCGCCGTACGGGCTGATCGGTCCTCAGTCCGTTGTCCACGGGGGCCGTTCGGCATCCGCGCGCGGCGCGGTGACCCGCAACCGGACACGCCGGCCACGCCGCCGCCGGTTCTGCACCGGCCGGGCGCCGCGCCTCCGCGGCACCGCCGTCGCCTTTCCGCGCCCCCGCGGCCGCGGGACGTGTCTCCTGAGGGAGGACCCCGACCGGGGCCTCGGACGGGGTCCGCTCCGGATGCGCCATCCGGGTGATTGTGATGTGCTGGGTCTGTTGATGACGGCCCGGCATCCGTGAGACGGGCGCCTCGGGCCCCGGCCATCCCGCCCCTCTCCAGGGGGCCGGTGATCCGCGCTCCCTCGTAGGCACCGTCGTGTGCCCGGTGCCTCGGGAGCGCCGGCCACGACCGGTCCGATCCACTCGACCAGAGGTGGACCCCATGGCTCCGGCCCCGACGTTCGCCGCAGGAACGCCCGCCGCTCCCGCCGAGGGAGCCGTCCCCTGCCCGACGGCGGGCGTCGCGGTGCGGTGCCGGGCGAGTCGCCGTCCTGCCGGAACCGGCGGTACGGCGTGATGACCTCCGGCAGCCCCCTGATCCTCGTGACCGGCGCCGCCGGGAGCGTGGGAGCGGTCGGGCACACCACCGTCTCGCTGCTGAGGGAACGCGGCTTTTCCGTACGGGCCTTCGTCCGCCGGGAGGACGAGCGGGCGGCGCTGCTGCGGGCCACCGGCGCGGAGGTCTTCGCCGGCGACCTGACCAGGAGCGCGGACGTCGTCCGGGCCCTGGAGGGATGCGGCCGGATGTACTTCGGCATGGGCGTGTCGGCGCAGTACCTGCAGGCCGCCGCGACGGCGGCCGCCGTGGCCCGCGCCCTCGGCGGCCTTGACGTCCTGGTCGACATGTCGCAGATGACGGTCTCCGAGATGGACCTCACCAGCACGGGCGAGTCGAAGCAGCAGTGGCAGCAGTGGCTGGCGGAGCAGGTCTTCGACTGGTCCGGGGTCCCGGTGTGCCACATCCGGCCGACGGTCTTCATGGAGAACCCGCTCTTCCTCGGGATCGGCTTCCGCTCGATCGCCCGCGACGGCACGATCCGCCTGCCCTTCGGCGGGGGACGGACCTCGCCCGTCGCCGCCTGGGACGTCGCCGAGGTCGTCGCGACGGTGCTGGCGGACCCGGCGCCGCACATCGGCCGCGTCCATGAACTGACGGGGGCGAAGTCGCGCGACATGGCCGCGATCGCCGCCGAGTTCAGCGAGGCGCTGGGGCGGACGGTGCGCTACGTGGACGTACCGTACGAGCAGTGGATCCGGGAGCTGGACGCCCTGGGACTCCCCGACCACGTACGGCAGCACATCGCCACCATGGCGCGCCTCCACGCGGCGAACCGCTACGACCGCGTGACCGACGACATCAGGGAGATCCTGGGCCGCCCGGCCTCAGGCGTCCCTGAGCTGATCCGCCGATACCCCGAGGTCTTCGGCTGACGGCTCGGCGTGGTGCGGCGGCGCCCCGGGTCGTCGCCGTGATCCGTCCTTGCCCTGCCGGGTCGTTCGGACAGCCGCACGCGGCGCGAAGCCCGGCCGTCACGCCGAAACGGTTGTGAGTCGTGGCGGCTACCGACGGGTGACGTGCCGACGTTCCCGGCCGTCCGCCGGTGCCCGGCTCTTGGAAGCTCGCCAAATGAGACGACCTCTAACTCTTTGGCCACGGCCTTGACCTGCTTGGTCAGACGAGTGGTGCGTCGCTGGTATCGCTCCAGCACGCCGGGCACCTGTTCACGGAAGGTGTGGCGGCAGCCTCGCGTGGGGCACACCAGACGCCGAACCCGTACACGGACCACCACCCGTCGCCCGTCGACCGGAACGTCGGCGACCGTCCGCCAGTGATAGCCGTGCACCCGTCCCGACGAGGCCCCGCACACCTGGCAGACCGCAGTGTCCAGCGGCGTCCGGGCCCGCACCACAATCCGCTCACCCTCGTCGGCCACATCCTCCACGACCAGCGGAGACAGACCCGAAAACACCATCTGCACAAGCTCGTTGACATTCATCACATGAAAATCAACGACCCTCACAACTCTCCGTCACCACACCGAATGTGCGACAGAGCCGAACGACGGACACCCCTGTCGAGGTCGAACGGCAACGTCGAACGAGAACGGCGGTTTACTGCGGACAGATCTCTATGGGTTCTCCCTTCTCGCTTCCGATGGAGATCCTGACCCTGTGGTCGAGGGTGTTGGCGAGCCGTTGGGCGATCATCATCCAGACGACGAGTCCTTCGGCGGGGGTGGTCACCAGGATGTCAATGTTCTCCATGCCCCAGCCTGGGGTGTGGGCGATTTTCTGCCGGATCGCCTCGGCGGCCCGTCGGGTCGCGGTGGTGACCGCCGCTTCCAGGGTCGGGCTGTCCGCCGTGGCCTGAAGGGTTTCCGCCACATCCCTGTCCATGCCCGCGATCTCCTGCGCGACGAACCGTGCCGGGTAACGGATCACCTCCAGCGGGAGCCCCACCCCGGGGCGGCCCGTCGCTATCGCGACGGTCTCCTCGGCGAAGGGCACGACCGGTTTCCACTGGTACCGCCTCGGCCCCGGATTCAGCTGATCTTGAACGCTCGCGAAGGAGTCATTTTGAGCAGCAAACTCTGTGGTTCCTGCGTCGTCTACTACTGGAGCACCACGGTCTCTGTCGGTGTCCACGCCAAAGGTGGAACCCGCCAGGTCACCTCTCAGTGTCGAATCGACATCCTCCAGCAGGTTCCCTTCTGCGGTGCCCCGCATGAAGGGGTTGTCGCTGACCGTCTCTTCGGCGAGATCGTGAGGCCCGGATGAGCTGGTGGTGACGAGGTTTTGCGTGATCAGTGCACGGCGGGACCCGCCTCCGTCATCTTGACCGGATGATGACTGGACCTGGTCCCGCTCGAAGCCCCTTCGGTTGGATTTGGCTATGGCATCTGCCAACACATTGGGAACGTCAGCCCAACCCGGAAACCTTCGGCCAGTCGCCGCATGGTAGACGCCGCGAGCAAATGTTACGCAATTGTAAGCAGAGGGCCCGGCAAGTACATACCTGTTGTGAATATGGTCTCGAATATAATCCAGGGACCTTTCCATATCTGCCGCGCTTATTTTGGTCGCGATGGTCTGCCTGGGCATACTCCAATCCTTGATGACGGCCCCTGCCGTTCCCTTGATGACCGTCAGGGCCGAGACATTCTCACCCAGCGCCTCGGCTGCCGGCCAGAAGCCGAGGGCCTCCCTCTCCCCACCGGGCAGAACGAACTCAACCCACCCGTGCCCCACCTCTCCACTCGCAAAACGAACGGAGGGGATGGGAGCCTCCGCTTTGGCATGAAGGAGGAGTGAGATGTTCGGCACCTCCCGCGCGGCGGACGGTACTGTTCGGAGATATCTTTGGAGAATGGATGTGTCCATATCGTAAGCGGAAGCCACCCACCACCTCTGAGGCGAATCCGACTCCCATGGAGCGGCCCTCCGTCGCTGATCTCGCGACAGGCTCCCCCGAGACATGGGTGCAGTTATTGAATTCTCATCGATTTCATCCTGGATGAACTGCCGAAGATCTTCTACGATTTCCCATCTGGCACTTCCGTCGACTTTGCTCTCTTTCCAATTCGATATTGCCGTTCGCGCAAGCAGAAGAGTTTCACGGCTAGGGTCGGAGGAGAGGTTATGTACCGCTTCATCGATCTGCCTAAAAGCCGCCGACCGGCGCGTCCGCGGCATGGTGGAGACTTTCAGCCAGTCGGTGATCAATTTATTTCCGGATATTCTCCGCAAACTGGAGGGAGTAAGGCTGGGCAGCGGAGTCAAGGCCACGTCGCCGTACTCTCCAGGCGCCACCCCTTCAGCAGATGACCCTGCCTGGTCCGCGATGGAACTAGGTGCGTCGAGGAAAGCCATCGGTGGTTTTACCGGTCTGTGCGCGGCGCGCTGAACGCGTAGCCCGATCTGTGGTCCGCCATCACTGAGATCTGGGACGGCGCGACCCGCACGTTCCTCGCGGATTCCAAAATCCCTGCCAGGCCAGGCGTCGCCGTCCAAATCCTCGTGCAGAATCGTTCCGACAGCCGGCTTGCTCGCCGCGGGTTCTACCGGCTCGACGGCGGACGCACTATCCGTAGTGAGTGGGCTGCTCGCCTCAGCAGTGGGTCCAGGCGCATGGATCGCCTGAGCAAGCAGGCGCGGATACACCTCGGCCAGCAACTGTTGCGCCCTCAGCACCGCAGCATCAAGCGCCGCCCCGTCCAGGTGCCGCGCCAGGTCCTCCACCAGCGGAAAACATTCCTGCCCTTCACTGGTACCTGTGCTGAGTGGGCTCATCGCTCACCACGCCCTCTTTATTCACATGACGCCAGCCCTCGCGGGGACAGACTGGCGACTCCTGGACAGCTGGCCACACGCGTTACCAGCTCGGGGTCCGACCTCGGGTGTTCAGCCGAGTATGCCGACCTGAGGTCGTATGAGGAAAAGGTGCCCCTGAACTGCAACGCTGCGAGTGTCTAGATCGTATCGGCTGCGATAACAAGTGCACCTTCTCGGTGGGCGAACGTACAGGGTGAGCTGCACTGATCTTCGTTGGAGTCCCTGAAGTCTGGGATTGTTACGGTCCAGGCGTAAAGGAGAACTATCAGCAGTGCCAGCACCCCGTAAGTACCCCGACGAACTGCGCGAGCGCGCCGTGCGTGAGGTCCGCTCGACCGGTCGTCCCGTTGCGCATGTCGCCCGTGACCTCGGCATCCACAAGGAGGCCTTGCGCTCCTGGGTCCGCCAGGCCGAGGCAGACGCCGGTGAGCGCGACGACAGGCTGACCACCGCCGACCACGAGGAACTGAAGCAACTCCGCAAAGAAGTAGCGGAGTTGAGGTGGGCGAGCGAGATCCTCAAAGCCGCGAGCGCGTTTTTTGCGGCCGAACTCGACCATCCCCGGACGAGGCCGACCAGGTGATCGAGCACCTTAACCCGCCGGACCACTTGCGCATCCGGCGACTGGTGTCCCAGGCCTTCACCCCGCGCCGGGTCGCGGACCTGCGTGAGCCGGTCCGCCGAACCGCCGCCGAACTCCTCGACGCCGTCGCCCCCGAGGGCCGCGCGGACCTGATCGCCGCCTATGCCGCGCCCCTGCCGATCCGGGTGATCTGCGATCTGCTCGGGGTCGTCCCGGACGACCGCCACGACTTCCGGGGCTGGACGGACGCCCTGGTCGCCCCGGACCCGGCGCGTCCCTCCGCGGCGAAGGAGGCGACCGCCGCCATGCTCGCGTACTTCGGGCAGCTCATCGAGCACAAGCGCGCCCGCCCCGGGGACGACCTGCTCTCCGCGATGATCGCCGCCCGCGACGACGGCGACCGGCTCAGCGAGGACGAACTGATGTCGCTGACCTTCCTCGTCCTGTTCGCCGGTTACGAGAACACGGTGCACCTCATCGGCAACGCCGTCCTGGCGCTGCTGACGCACCCCGGGCAGTTGGCCGCCCTGCGGGCCGAGCCGGACCGGACGGCTGCGGCGGTCGAGGAACTGACGCGCTGGGACGGTCCGGCGCCGCTGGCCATCCGGCGCTTCCCGCTGGAGGACGTACGCCTTGGCGGCGTCACCATCCCCGCCGGCGAGACGGTGCTGCTGTCACTGGCCGCCGCCAACCGCGACCCCGCCCGCTTCCCCGAGCCCGACCGGCTCGACCTCGACCGCTCCGACACCGGGCACCTCGGCCTCGGGCACGGCATCCACTACTGCCTCGGGGCGCCCCTGGCCCGACTGGAGACCGAGGTCGCGCTCCGCGAACTGCTGCCCCGCTTCCCCCGGCTCGCCCTCGACGCGGACCCCGCCGAGCTGCGGTGGCGCCCCTCGATGCGCAGCCGCGGCCTGCTCGCCCTGCCGGTCCGCTTCTGACCTGGGGTACGGGAGCGGGCCGGCAGACCCCGGACGGGTTCACCGCCGGGCGGCCACGGTCGCAGCCCCGGCCACCACCAGCGAGCACGCGGTGGCCGCGCCGAGGGCGACCGGCGGTGCGACGTGCAGGACCAGGACGCCCCCGGTTACGGCGCCGGTCACCAGGGCGGCCACGCTCAGGGCCTGGCGTGCGGCCACCCGCCGGTCGTGCGCCACGGTGAAGGTGTCGCCGATCAGCCCGACCAGGGTGCGGGTCATCACCGTCGTGGTCAGCCCGGCGAGGCCGACGCGTCCGGCCATGGCGTTCTGGATGCCCATCGCCACCGCGCAAATCAGCACCAGGCCGCTGCGCGATCCGTCCAGGGCGTGCAGCGCCGTGGCCGAGGCGAGCAGCACGGTCTGGCACAGGGTGGCGGCGCTCACCAGCACGAGGAGGGGGCTCAGCCGTGTCAGCACCGTCCGGCAGAAGACGATGCCCAAGGTGAAGCCGCCGAGGGCCACGAGGGAGATGACGACGGAGAACCGGGCCGCCCCGGCCAGGCCGAGGCTGACGAAGACCAGGTTGCCCGTCATGTTCGCCACGAAGACGTGGCCGAGGCTGAGGATGCTCACGGCGTCCACCAGTCCGCTGAGGACGGTGAGGACCAGGAGCAGCACGGTCAGCAGACGCTCCTGGTCCTCCTCCGGGATACCGCTCATGGCCGTCCGCCTTCCCAGGTCCGTGCCGCTCCTGGTCAGGATGCACCCGGCCGGACCCGGGAGCAGACTTGTGCGTGTCCGCCCGGGCCGGCGCGCCCCGACACGAAGGAGGGCGGTGATGGCGCAACCGCTGCCGCAGCCGGTGCTGAGCCCGCTCACCACGTCCGCGATCTTCCTGGTGGTGACGGTCGACCCCGGCGGGGAGACCGTCGTACGGGATCTGCTGGAGGACCTGTCCGGTCTGCAGCGCTCGGTCGGCTTCGGCACGCCGGAGGGGCGGCTCAGTTGCGTCGCGGGGGTGGGCTCGAACGTGTGGGGCCGCCTCTTCGCCGCGCCCCGCCCCGCCGAACTGCGTCCCTTCGCGGAGTTGACCGGCCCCCGCCATCAGGCCCCCGCCACCCCGGGCGATCTGCTCTTCCACATCCGGGCCGCCCGGCAGGACCTGTGCTTCGCCCTGGCCTCCCTGGTGATGGACCGGCTGCGCGGCCATGTCACGGTCCGTGACGAGGTGCACGGCTTCAAGTACCGCGACATCCGCGACCTGCTCGGGTTCGTCGACGGCACCGAGAACCCGGAGGGCCAGGAGGCGACCGACGCGGTCCTCGTCGGCGACGAGGACCCCGACTTCCGTTGCGGCAGCTATGTGATCGTGCAGAAGTACCTGCACGACCTCGACGCCTGGAACGCCCTGCCGGTGGAGGCGCAGGAGCGGGTGATCGGCCGCAGCAAGCTGGACAACGTCGAGATGGACGACGACGTGAAGCCGGCCGACTCCCATGTCGCCCTGACCACGATCGTCGAACCGGACGGCACCGAGCGGCAGATCCTCCGGGACAACATGCCCTTCGGCCGGGTGGGCACCGCCGAGTTCGGGACGTACTTCATCGGCTACGCCCGGACCCCCGAGGTCACCGAGCGGATGCTGCGGAACATGTTCCTCGGTGACGGGCAGGCGAGCCACGACCGGATCCTGGACTTCTCCCGGGCCGTGACCGGCACGCTGTTCTTCGTTCCCTCCGCCGACTTCCTGGACGACCTTCCCGATCCCCCCGCCGTCGCGGCCGTCCCGGCCGCGAAGTCGCTGGGCATCGGCGACCTGAGGAAGACCGTCACATCATGAACAATCTGCACCGGGAACTCGCGCCGATCTCCGAGGCCGCCTGGGACGACCTGGAGGAGGAGGCGCGGCGCACCTTCAAGCGCCATGTCGCGGCCCGCCGGATCGTCGATGTGCCCGAGGCCGCGGGCCCCGAGCTCGCCGGGGTCAACACCGGCCACCTCGACCCGGTCGAGGCGCCTCACGAGGACGTCCTCGCCCGCGTGCGCCGCGCGCAGCCGCTCGTCGAGTTGCGCGTGCCCTTCACGGTCGACCGCGGCGAGGTGGACCTCGTGGAGCGCGGCGCCCAGGACGCGGACTGGCAGCCGGTGAAGGACGCCGCGCGGCGCATCGCCTTCACGGAGGACCGGGCGGTCTTCGAGGGGTACGCGGCGGCCGGCATCGCGGGCATCCGCGCGAGCGCCTCGAACCCGCCGCTGCGCCTGCCCGAGGACGTGCGCGACTACCCCGACGCCGTCAGCCAGGCCGTCTCCGCGCTCCGCCTCGCGGGCGTCGGCGGCCCCTACACGCTCGCGCTGAGCGCCGACGCGTACACGGCCGTCAACGAGACCTCCCACTACGGCTACCCGATCCACGCCCACCTGGCCCGGCTCCTGGACGGGGAGATCGTGTGGGCGCCCGCCATCGACGGCGCGTTCCTGCTCTCCACCCGGGGCGGGGACTTCGAGCTGCGCATCGGGGATGACGTGTCCATCGGCTACCTGTCGCACGACGACACGAGCGTGCGGCTGTACTTCCAGGAGACCCTCACCTTCCTGGTGCACACGGCGGAGGCCGCGGTCGCGCTCACTGCCGCGTGACGGTGGACGGTTGCGGCGGCTGTGGCGACGAGGCGCAGGGGGAAGGCCGGCGGGTGACGGGCGCGCGGCGCGGGTACGTGCCCGTTATGACCGGAAAGCACAGGAAGACATCCCTCTGGCCGCACCGCTCCCCGGCCCGGACCGGCGGACCTGCCCGCCACGCCGCCCCGCGCGGCGAGGACGGCCGGGACCGTGAAGAGCACGCTGCTGAGGACCTCCCGCCCGCGCACGCCCCGGTGGTGCCCGGCACCCACGTGGACGGCACGGAGGCCCCCCACCACCGCGCCTGAGGTCGGCGGCGCGGGGGCACCCGATCGGCGCAGAAGCCCGCGCACCGTCTTCGCGCCGGACCGCAGCATGGGGGCATGACCGTGCCCGCCGTCGTGTCCAGGGTGCTGCAGGCGCTGTTCGTCCGCGGCGGCCGCTCGCTGCACTTCCAGGCGGTGGGATGGGCGACGCTGGTGCTGCTCGCCGCCATGCTGATGGGCTCCTACGCGGTCGTCGCCGTCGAGCGCGGCGCACCCTCGGCGAACCTGACGACCTATCCGCGCGCGCTGTGGTGGTCGGCGGAGACGGCCACGACCGTCGGCTACGGGGACTTCTACCCGGTCACGCCCTGGGGCCGGGTCGTCGCGTGCGCGCTGATGTTCGTCGGGATCACGACGTACGGGATGGTCACCGCCGCCCTCGCGACCTGGTTCGTCGGCCGCGAGCAGCAGCGGCAGCGCCGCCTGGCGCGGGCGCTGCGCGACGAGGCGGCGCGCGGGGAGCGGTGGGCGGGGGAGGAGGCGGAACTCCTGCACGCCCGCTTCGACCGGTTGGAGCGGCTGATCGCGGCGGGGGGCGGCGGGACGCACCGCGAGGGCGGGCCCGCGGACGCCTGAGCCCTCGGGCGCCCTGTCCCCGCGGACGCCGGTCCCCGCGGACGCCTGAGCCCGAGGCGATCCGGGCCCCGGACTCCCGGGCCGGAGGGGCGGGTCGCGCCCGGGGACGAGGCCCCGGACAACGGCCTTTGATCCCCGCTGCGGAGGCCTCGCGAAGTGTGCCCCCGTCCGGGTGGAGCGGGCGGGGAGGGCGTGACACGTTCCGTCGCCACGGGGACCGATTGTGTGATTATTCGGCCCGCTCGGTTGGAGGTAGTCCCCCCATGAAACCAGTGACGGAACGTCAGCTCGGCGCCCGAGCCGCGGAGGTGCCGAGCCGATGACGATGCACACCGAGAACGAGATCGTCATCGACGCACCCCTGCGGTACGTGTGGCTGCGGACCAACGACGTCGCCGGCTGGCCCACCCTCTTCAGCGAGTACGCCCAGGCCGAGATCATCTCCCAGGAGGGCGACACCACCCGCTTCCGCCTCACGATGCACCCCGACGAGAAGGGCCGCGTCTGGTCGTGGGTGTCCGAGCGCACCGCCGACCCGTCCACCCGCACCGTGCGGGCCCGGCGCCTGGAGACCGGCCCGTTCGAGTTCATGAACATCTACTGGCAGTACGAGGAGCTCGGTCCGGAGAGCACCCGCATGCGGTGGCTGCAGGACTTCCGGATGAAGGTGGACGCGCCCGTGGACGACGAGGGCATGCGGCAGCGCATCAACAACAACTCCCGCGTCCAGCTGCAGTTGATCAAGGACCGGCTGGAGTCCCGCAGGATCCGTCCCGTCGGCACCCTGGACACCCCCGCGGACACCCGCCGCGGCGGCGACATCCGCACCCTGCTGACCACCGCCTCGGTCGGCACGACGGACGGGTTCTGCGGCATGGTCACCGTCGGCCCGGGCGAGGCCGTCGCCGAGCACTACCACCCGCACTCGCAGGAGCAACTGGTCGTCGTGGAGGGCGAGCTGCGGGTCGACCTCGACGGCTCGCCGCGCAGCGTCGCCGCCGACGAGGCGCTGCTCGTCCCGCGCGGGGTCCGCCACCGGCTGGTGAACACCTCCGGAGCCGTGGCCCGCGCCGTGTTCTTCCTGGCCCCGCTCGCCCCGCGCCCCGAGCTGGGGCACGTCGACACCGAGACCCGTGAGCAGGCGGCCGCCCTCGCCCGGGCCGCCGCCGCGGACCCGGCGGCGGAGGGCCCGGCGCCGGGCCGCGAGCTGGTCGACCGGTGACCGCAGGCCGTACCGCGCGCAGGGTGGTGGTGACGGGCGTGGGAGCCGTCGCCGCGGGCGGCATCGGGCGGGAGGCGTTCTGGCGGCGGATCGTCGGGGGCAGGCCGGCCATCCGCCGGATCACCCGCTTCGACCCCTCGCGGTACCGTTCGCGGATCGCCGCCGAGGTCGACTTCGACCCCGTCGCGGCCGGGTTGACCCCCCGGGAGACCCGGCGCAACAGCCGGTTCGCCCAGTTCGCGCTCGCCGCCGCGGCCGAGGCGCTCGCGGACAGCGGGGTGCGCACGCAGGACGAGGACGGCGACCGCGTCGGGGTCTGCCTCGGCACCGCCGTCGGCGCCACCGCCGCCCCGCGGGACGAGGCCGCCGTCGCCCCCGCCGCCTGCGCAGGCCCAGGCCGGCACGCGGAGGCCGCCGCCGACGACGCCATGCCGTCGGTCCACCGGGCGACGCACCCCTCCTCGGCCGCCGCCGAACTCTCGCTCCGGCACGGTCTGCACGGTCCGTCCTCGGTGGTCTCCACCGGTTGCACCTCCGGCGTCGACGCGATCGGCTGCGCCTTCCGGACGCTCAGCGACGGCGAGGCGGACGTCATGCTGGCGGGTGCGGCCGAGGCGCCCATCTCCCCGGTCACGGCGGCCTGCTTCGACGCGATCGGCGCCACCACCGCCTTCACCGGCGACCCCGCGCTGACACCGGCGCCCTTCGACGCCCGGCGCGACGGCTTCGTCCTCGGCGAGGGCGGCGCCATGCTCGTACTGGAGGAACTGGGGCACGCGCGCGCCCGGGGCGCGTCCGTCTACTGCGAGGTCCGCGGCTGGGACAACCGGACGGGCGCCTACCACATGACCGGTCTGCGCCCCGACGGCTACGACCTGAGCGAGGCGATCATCTCCGCCATGTCGGAGGCCGCCATCGTCCCCGAGCAGCTCGACTGGATCAGTGCCCACGGCGCGGGCACGGTGCAGGGCGACCGCTACGAGACCGCCGCGTACAAGCGCGCCCTCGGCGAGTACGCGAGCAAGGTCCCGGTGAGCTCCGTCAAGTCCGTCATCGGCCACTGCCTCGGCGCGGCGGGCGCCCTGGAGATGGCCGCCTGCGCCCTCGCCGTCCGGCGGGGGGTGATCCCGCCGACCGCCAACCTGCTGCGCCCTGACCCGCGGTGCGACCTCGACTACACGCCCGTCCTGGCCCGTGAGCGGCGTGTGCGGCACGCGCTGTCGGTGTCCTGCGGGCTCGGCGGTTTCCACTCGGCGATGGTCTTCTCGGCCCTGGAAACGGACGAAGAACGGGAGGCGGGGGCATGACCACACGCGCGGTCCTCAGCGGGCTCGGGGTCGTCGCCCCCACCGGCGTCGGCGCCCGCCCCTACTGGCGGGCCACCGTCGCAGGGCGCAACGGCATCCGGTCCGTCGGGGGACGGGACGCGAACCGCTCTCCGGCGATGCTGGCAGGGCAGGTCACCGGCTTCGACGCGGCCCGCTGGATCGACGACGAGCTCCGCGCCGAGACCGACCGCCGGACCTGGTTCGCGCTGGCCGCGGCCGAGATGGCGCTGGCCGACGCGGCGCTGCGGCCCGCCGACCACCCCCCGTTCCACCTGTCGGTGGTCACCTCCAGCGGCTCCGGCGGCGACGCGTCAGGCGGGCCGGAGACCCGCTCCGCCGAGATCCGTTCCCCGCAGGCGCGGCGGCCCGGCACCCGCCAGTCCATCGCCTGGTTCCATGCGGCCGGCGCGGCCCAGATCTCCATCCGGCACGGCCTGACCGGCGGCGGCGTCGTCGTCGACGCGGACGGCGCGGGAGGCCTGGACGCGCTCAAACACGCCTGGCGGCTGCTGCGGCGCGGCGGCAAGGCCGTGATCGTCGGCGGCACCGAGGCGCCCCTGACGCCCTCCGCGCCCGCCTGCCGGTCCCTCCCGCCCACCGCGCACCGCGGCACCGACCCCGACCGGGCCTATCTGCCCTTCAGCCCGCACGCCTCGGGCTTCGTCCCCGGGGAGGGCGGCGCCCTGATGGTCCTGGAGGAGAAGGCGCACGCCGCGGAGCGCGGAGCACGCGGCTACGCCGAGCTGCTCGGCCACGCCGCGACCCACGACGCCCACGACCACGCCGCCCCCGCCCCCGGCGGGGTCCAGCTGGCCCGTGCCGTGACCACCGCACTGGAGCAGGCCGGCCGCGCCCCCGGGGACGTGGACGTGGTCTTCGCCGACGGCGCCGGCGATCCGGCCGGGGACGCGGCCGAGGCGGCGGCGCTCCACCGGGTCTTCGGCGACCGGCTGACGGAAGTCCCGGTGACGGTGCCCAAGGCGGGCTTCGGGCGGCTCGCCTCCGGTGCGGGCGCCCTGGACGCGGTGACCGCCGCCCTCACGCTGCGCACCGGGGTCGTCCCTCCCACCCGCGGCGGCGATCCGCGGGCCGCCCGCGAGCGGTACGGCATCCGCCTGGTCACCCGCTGGACGCGGCCGGAACGGCTGACCACCGCCGTGGTGATCGCCCGTGGTGCGGGCGGCTTCAACAGCGCCGTCGTGCTGGGGTCGTTGGACGCGGATTCCGCCTACGAGCGCGGCTAGCGGCGAGCTCGGCGGCTCGGAAGAGCGAGCGGCGGCGGCACCGGACTCCCGCAGGCGGAACCACGAGGGCCCGGGCCCCCGAAAGGCCCTTGGG
>NZ_JBYIQP010000114.1:0-15262 GCF_057707665.1 Actinacidiphila sp. bgisy167
GGACGGGGGAGCCGGTCCCCGCGGGGGGGAGGACCACGGCCGTGCGTCAGGCGGCCCCGACGCGCCGAGCGACCTCCTTGCCCTTGGCGGCCGCGTCCTCCAGCGCCCGGGCCCACGAGGCCTCGGCCAGCGGGACGAGGTCGGCCATGGCCGGGTTGGACGCCGCCGCGGTCAGCTCGGGGACGATGAAGTCCAGATCCAGGCCCATGTACTCCCCGAGGATGGACCGCAGGTAGTTCTGCACGTACTCGGAGTTCTCCCGCGGGGTGCCCGGCGCGTACGAACCGCCGCGGCTGGCGATGACGGTGACCGGCACGCCCTTGACGGTGGAGGTGTCGCCAGCCGTGCGGCCGACCATGAGCACATGGTCGATCCAGCTCTTGAGGGTCGAGGGGATGGTGAAGTTGTACATCGGGGCCCCGAGGAGCACGGCGTCGGCCTGCTCCAGTTCCTCGATCAGGGCCAGCCGGCTCGCCAGGGCCGCCTCCTGCTCGGGCGTGCGGGACGCGTCGTCGACGAAGGCGGCGGAGAAGCCGTGGACGTCGAGGTGGGGCAGCGGGTCCGCGGCGAGGTCGCGGTAGAGCACGGTGCCGTCCGGGTGCTGCTCCCGCCACGCGTCGCGGAAGGTCAGCGCGACGGTGCGCGAGCGGGAGTCGGAGCCCGGGTGCAGGGAGGAGTCGATGTGCAGCAGCGTAGCCATGTGAAGTTCCAGTCGCGTCAGATGTGTTGGTGCCCTCTGGAGGGGCGGCTCCCCGGCGTCACGGCACCGGGGGCTCGGTGGTCCGCGCCGCCGGGGTCGAGGGGCGCGGGTCCCGCGGATCCACCGTGGAACACCTGGTCGCCGCGAGCCAAAGAAGGGATTAGTCACTAACTTTTTGTAAGTGAGCGGTGGTGGGAGCGGGGCATCGGGAGGCGCTGTGCGGTGTGGGGCCCCGCGCCGCGTGGCCTCGTGCGAGCGGTAGGGGCGAAGGCCCGGGAGGGGCGGTGGTGGGCCGCTCGGCGCATGCGTGCGTGAACACGGCGACGCCGGCACCGAGGGCGGTGCCGGCGAGCGCGGTGGGGTGTGGGCCGCGCGACGGGTCTGCTGACCGGGCGCGGGAGGGCGGCGCCGGCCGGGGTGGTCGGCTCGGCGGCCGGGCGCGTGCGCGCGTGCGGAAGGTTTTCCGGCCCCCGGGGCTCCGGGGAGGGGCGCGGGAGCGCGAGGCGGGGCGCGGCCGGAGGCGGGGCCGATGGCGCGGTTCCCGGCGGGGAGGAGGGTCGGGGCGGGGTCTCGCGAGGCGGGCGCACGCCGACCGTCTACGCGCGTCGGCTCGTCCGGTCGGCGGTGCGCCCGGGCGGAGATCGGCGCGGCTCGGCGGTGCGTCAGGTGTGGGTGCGGACGTGCGTGTGGGCGCCGCTCGGCGGTGCGTCAGTTCTGCGCGGTCGTGGTGTCCGGGGTGGTGGTGTCGTGCGGACGGCGGTGGGCGCCCATGCCGGGTGCGCCGAGAGAGGTGAGACGTTCGGTGGCGGGCCGGCCGCGATGCCGTCCGGTTCCCGGGGCGACGGCGGTCGGGGTCTGCCGGCGGCGCATCGCCACGAAGGCGCTGCCGAGCAGGCCGTTGGGTTTGGGCGTCGGGAGGGTCATGGGCATGGTTCTTCTCCGGGTCTTCGCGCCCGCGGGCGGCGGGGCGTGGGGTTCTCGGGGTGGGGCCGGGGCCGGCCGGTGCCGGGCCGTACGTGGACGGGGCGGCGGGCACCGGCGCGGCTTCCTGCCCAGGCGGTCCGGGGGCGCCGGTCGCCGGGGGGCGTGGTCCGGGCGGGGTGTGCCGGAGCCGGACCGGGGCTCAGCGGACGGGCCCGTGGCCGTAGGACCGCCAGACGGTCACCCAGCGGCCGTGGCTCCAACGCGCCAGGCGGTGGCCGTCGAAGCGGTAGAGCTTGCCGTCGTAGCCGCGCCAGTACTGCACGCGGTGCTGACCGTAGTCGTAGTGGTGGCGGGTGATCTCGTCGTGCCACCGCCAGTCGTTGGTGCCGGGGCGGGCGGGCCCCTGGTTCCAGGCCGTGCTGCCGACGGTCGCGGTCTGCCGGTCCTGGCCGGTGGGCCGGGGTTCGGCGGAGGCGGATCCGGTGGCGCCCAGCAGGGCGGTGCCGGCGAGGGCCACCGAGGCGGCGGAGGTGGCGATGACGCGGGTCCACTTGTTCATGACGGTGTCTCCTTGTGCTGTGCCCCGGGGTGGGGGGCGTCGGGACGGTTCGGCCGGTGTGCCGGTTCCCGTCGGTGGGGCGATCGCGCGGAGCCGGGGTTCGGTGTCCGGCGCGCCGCCGTCGAAATGGAACCTAGCAGATGATTGATGAGCGTCAATCGTTTGTGAGGTGTGACCATCGCCTCGCGCGAGGAATGGGGCGAAGTGGAATAACGAGGGTGGGAAAGCTGCCTGCCGCAGGTCAGATCGTTGAAAGTCACGGATTACCTGTCTTCCGTGATGGTTGGGACAGCGCTACGATCAAGGCATGGCAGCGAACGAGAACACGGTTGAGGGTGCTGCGGGCGCCGACCCGCTGGAGCAGCTCGGTTTCCTGCTGGCCCGGCACGGCGCCATCGCCAACAGCCGCGTCCAGCACGCCTTCGCCTCCTGCGGCCTGGCGCCGCGGGCGGGGGCCACGCTGATGGTGCTCGGCGGTTGCGGCTCCATGGGGCAGCAGGGCCTTGTCGCCGCGCTCGAGGTGGATCCGAGCATCATGGTCGCGATACTCAACGACCTCGAGTCCGCCCAGCTCGTCGAGCGCCGGCGCGACCCCGCCGACCGGCGGCGGCACATCGTCGGCATCACCGACCGGGGACGCGCCGTCCTGGCCGAGGCCCGTGCCGCGGTGGACGAGGTCGAGCGCGGGCTCTTCGGCGACCTGTCGGCGCAGGATGTCGCGACCCTGCGCGGGCTCCTGGCGCGGGTGCGCACCTCGCCGGGCGACCAGGTCTGCTCCGAGCAGTGACCCCCGCCCGGGAACGGGAACAGCACCTCCGGTGGCCGGAGGTGCTGGTGGTTCGAGGGCGGCAGTGACGCGGCGGGTGCTCAGTCCAGGATCACGCCGTTGTTGATGGTTCCGTTGTTGACGTTGGTGGAGTTGTTGTTGCCGACCACGATGATGATGCTGCCGTTGCCGCTGCCACTGCTGTCGGGGCGGTTGCCGTTGTGGTTCCAGCCGCCGCGCCCCCGGTCCCGGTCCCCCCAGTCCCGGTCCCCGCGGTCCCAGCCCCCGCCGTGACCGCCGCCTCGGCCGGCCTTCGCGGCGGCCGCGTGCGACTCGGAGGACGTGTCGGCTGCGAACGCGGTGGTGGGGATCAACGCCCCTCCCGCGGCCAGGGTGGTCGCGGCGGCGAGGGTGGCGAGGCGCTTGGTACCGAGGGTGCGGGCCATGATCATTGTCCTTTGCGAGCGTTGATGGGGGTTCGGGTGGTGTGTGGTGGGCCGCCCCTGGAGGCGCTGACCCGATGACTCCAGTAAGCCGGGGGCGGAGCCCGGCGTCACGTCGCTGCAATTCGGGACTTGACGGGAATCGCCGATCCGGGTAAAAGCGCCCGCGAGGTGCGTCGGCGGTCGCGCGGACCTGCGCGGGCCGGCGAAAGGAGAGGCGCGCGTGAAAGCGCCGCGGGTAGCGTCCCCGGCATGGCAGACGAGGAGTTCCGGCACCCGCGGCTGGCCGCGCTCTACGACGCTCTCGATCCCGGGCGCGACGATCTCGACGCGTACACCGCCCTGGTCCGGGAGTTCGGCGCGCGCCGGGTCCTGGACATCGGCTGCGGGACGGGTGTGTTCGCGCTGCGGCTGGCCGGCCTCGGCGTCGAGGTCACCGCCGTCGACCCGGCCCGGGCGGCCCTCGACGTCGCGAGAGCCCGGCCGGGGAGCGAACGGGTGCGCTGGATCCAGGGTGACGCCGCGGCGCTGCCGCCGCTGCGCGTGGACCTGGTGACGATGACGGCCAACGTCGCCCAGGCGATCGCCGATCCGGAGGCGTGGCGGGAGACCCTGCGGCGGGCGTTCGGCGCGTTGCGTCCCGGCGGTCGGCTGGTGTTCGAGACCCGGGACCCGGCCCGGCGCGCCTGGGAGAGCTGGAACCGCGAGGCGTCGCACCGGATCGTGGACGTCCCGGGCACCGGTCCGGTGGAGTACTGGGCGGACCTGCTCGACGTCAGCGGGCCGCTGGTGACGTTCCGCTGGACCTATCTCATCGGTGCGGAAGGGGAGCCGCTGACCTCGACCTCCACCCTGCGGTTCCACGAGCGGGCGGAGATCGAGGCGGAGTTGACCGCGCAGGGTTACGTCCTCGACGACGTGCGGGACGCCCCGGACCGGCCCGGCAGGGAGTTCGTCTTCCTCGCGCGGCGGCCGGACGGCCCGCCGTGGGCGCCGACGGCCCCGTCCTGACGAGGCGTCACCGAGGGGCCACTCGCGACGCGGGCGCCGCGCCGCCGCCCCGTACGGCTCCCGGCGGACGGGTGGCCGTACGGGGTGGGGCGCCGGATCAGCGCTGCCCGAAGACCTGACGGCGGGAACCGAGGTCCAGGAAGACCGTCTCGCCGGTGGCGTCGGCCAGGGCGTCGTTGTCGGTCACGGCGTAGACGCGCCCGTCGCCGCCCACGGTGAGGCCCTCCAGCTTCTCCTGGGTCCATCCGTTCGTCGCCCGCAGGTCCGGCAGCACGTCGTGCGCGAGCCTCTTGGGCAGCACTTGGAGGGGACCGGACGGGGCGGCGGACTGCGGCATGTCGACGGTGTACACGCGTTTGACCCTCGCGGCGGGGCCGTTCAGCTTGTCCCGCTCGATCAGGGCGAGCTTGTCGCCGACCGCCGTGATCTCGGACAGCCCGATCCAGTCGCCCGGGGTGTCCGTGGTGCCGATCCGGTAGCCGAACCAGCTCCAGGTGCCCGACCGGACGTCGTAGCGGCCGATCCGGACGACCCCGGCCGGGTCGCCCTTGACCTCCCGCTGCAGCGTGGCCCAGACGATCTCGCGGCCGTGGCGATCGGTGGTGGCGGTGACCCCCTCGAAGCCCTGCTTCGCCAGGCCCGCGGCGACGTCCGCTGGGAGCGGGACGATCTCCCGGGTCACTCCGTCGCGGTCCAGCCGGACCAGCTCGTTGCCGTCGCCGGCCGCGCCCTCGACGGCGAGCCAGAAGCCGCCCTGCGGACGGGCGTGGATGCCCTCGGCGTCGTAGCCGACCGGCTTGCCCTCGGCGTCCTTCACGGTGAGGGCCCGGGTGATGACCGCCGGCTTGCGCGAGGTGTCGATCGTCATGATCTTGGTGACGGAGTACGCGGCGTCGGTGACCGTGTACAGCTCGTGCGGCTTGCCGGGGACGGCGGACAGCGCGCCGAGCGCGCCCCAGCCGATCGGCGCACCGGTGGAGTCCGGGGCCGAGACGATGCTCGGGAACGACGGGTCGCCCTGGCCCAGCCGGAACAGGCTCACCGACGCCCGCACGCCCGTCGAGGCGTCGTCCACCTCGCTGGAGACCGCGAGCAGGTCGCGCGACGGGATCGGCAGCAGCCCCTCGGGGCCGTTGGTGGTGGCCAGCATCTGGCGGAAGACCGGGGCGGTCGGGCGGCTGACGTCGTAGACGGCGACGAAGTTGCTCCGCTCGGAGCCGACGAAGGCGTAGCGCACACCGTGGAAGGTGGCGACGACCACGCCCTCCGGTTCGGTGCCCTTCTTGCCCGCGCGGTCCTCGTCGTGCAGTCCGTAGCGGACGGCCAGGCGCTCGAAGCTGTTGCCCGCGTCCCAGGCGACCTTGCCGGTACGGCTGTCGAAGACGGTCCAGCCGCGTGTGCCGCCCTTCCAGTCGCCTTCGTTGGCGGTTGCGAAGTAGCGGTCGTCGATCCAGGTGACGGCGTCGGGCTCGCGCCGCACGTCGGTGATCGAGCCGGTCTGGTCGATGACGCCGTCATCGACGGTGTCGATGCCGCTGACGGTGGCCGTGCCGGCGCTGAAGGCCTTGGTGATCCGGCCCGTCGGCAGGTCGATCAGGACGACGCCGTTGTTCTCCTGCAGCGTCACGGCGAGCTCGTCGCGGCCGTTGACGGCGACGTACTCCGGCTCCGGGTCGGTGGGCTCCACGATCCCGGCGGCGGTCAGCGCGGGCAGCGCGCTTCCGTCGGGCCGGGTCAGCGGCACGGCCCGGGTGCTCCAGTGCCGCGGAGAGGCGCCCTTGAGATCGACGATCTGGACGAAGCCGGCCGGAGCCTGGGGCAGATCGCCCTCTTCACCACCGGGAGGGGTCGCCTCCTCGTCGCGCTCGTTCTCGATGGCGATCGCGGCGTACCGCTTGTCTTTGGTGACGGTGATGGAGTCCGGCTGGCCGCCCAGGTCGAAGCTGGTGACCCGCTCGCGGTCGCGCAGGGATATGACGTCGAGCCGGCCGGAGGGCGTGGAGTAGCCGCTGCTGGTGTTCACCACGACCAGCACGTACGGGCCGACCACGGCCACGGAGGTCGGCTCGTCCTCGGCGTCGCCGAGCTCGGTCAGCGACAGAGTGCCCAGCCCGCGCGGGGCGCCCGGGTCGCTGATGTCGAGGAAGCCGATCCGGCGGGCCAGCGCGTCGGTGTAGACGAGGGTGCGGCCGTCCTCGCTGACCGCCGAGATCTCGGCCACGGTCGCGGCGGCCGGGTCCTCGCCGGCCGGGCGGTTCTGGAAGACGGGGAAGGTCGCGGTGCGCTGGAACGCCGGCGCCGTCTGCGGGTGGTGGGCAGCGGGCGGCGCCGGGCTCGCGGCCACCAGCGTGCCTGCGGCGACAGCCGCGGTCATGAGCGCGGCATGGGTTCTCTTGGGGAGCATCGTCTCTCCGTTGCGCGGACGGTCGGAGAGGCGATCGTCTCGCCATCGGACCAGCACCAGTGGGCGCCCAGGTGAACAGCGGGCGAAGATCCTCTCAGGGTGCTGCCGGAACGCCTTCCTCCACCCCGCCTATCCGCGCGACCTCTAACTAAGACCTCCTCGCCCGGCGCGGCCGGGACCGGGGAGCCGCCCGACAGCTCGTAGGCGCGGCCGATCAGGTAGCAGTCGCCCCCCTCCAGGGCCACCGGCTCCCGGACCCCGGCCACCGCGATCCGGCAGCCGCCGTGCAGCACGGCGCCGAACGTGATGTTCCGGTTGCCTGAGAAGCCGATGGCCCTGGCTCCTCGACCTCCACCCGCGCGAAGTTCGCGGCGCGCAGGTCGAGCAGACCAGGACGCCGGTCAGCGGGTCGCTCACAGATTCTCCGACGCCGTCGGCTGAGGCCGCGAGGGTGGGGGTGCTTCACCCGCTTCCAGGGTGTTTCGGGTGCTTCGGGCGCGTCCAGCGTTTCAGCGGGTGGCGGCGGCGAGCGCCTTCCGGATCTCCTCGGCGGAAGCGGGCGTCGACGCGGCGTTCGGGAAATCGCCCTGGCCGCCCGCGTACGGCAGACCGTAGACGGGGGTGCCCGGCTGGGAACGCCAGCTCTCCGCGAGGGTGCCGTAGCCGACCGCGTCGTAGCCGAGGACGTCGAGGAGTTCCGCCGCGTGGGCGACGGCCGCGGCGTCGTCGCCGGCGATCGGCAGTGCGGTCCGGTCGGGCGAGCCCTTCGGGCGGGCGAGCTCGGCGAGGTGGCGGAAGAAGATGTTGTTGAACCCCTTCACCACGTGGGCGTCCGGCAGATGGCCCTGGAGCAGCTCGCTCTCCGTGCTGGTCCCGTCCTCGAGGGCCGCGATCCGGCCGTCGCGCTGCGGATAGTAGTTTCCGGTGTCGATGACCGTCTTCCCGGCCAGCGGCGCCACGGGTACCTGGGCGAAGGCCTTGAGCGGGATCGTCACCACGACCCAGTCGCCTGCCGCGGCCGCCTCCGCCGGGGTCGCCGCGCGGGCGTGCGGTCCCAGCTCGGCCACCAGGTCGCCGAGGGTCTCCGGTCCGCGCGAGTTGCTGAGCACCACGTCCAGGCCCGCGGCGACCGCGAGCCTCGCCACGGTGCCGCCGATGTGTCCGCTGCCGATGAGTCCGAGAGTAGCCATGTAGAGCGCAACCCCGGCCCCGCGGGTCTGATTCCGCCGGGCCGCAAAAAGACGGCAAAACGGGGGGAAGGCGGGTGACCGTCCCCCGCCCGGGGCCCGCGCCCCGGGCGAGCCCGCCCGGCTGCTCGGCTGCCGCCCGCACCGCGGCTCCGCGAGAGTGCCGTCGGCAGCCGTGCCGCGGGAAAGGGCCTGACAGGGCGTCGTGGGAAGGGCTAGGCTCCCCGTGATGACGAATCACTCTCCTTTCCGATGGGGGGTCCGTTCCGCGCCAGGTGAGTGCTGATGCTCACTCAGATCGCGAACGAGGACGCCCGCCTCTCCCTCTGGCTGAGCGTGCGCGAGTACGCCGTGCCGCCGTCCATGGTCGAGACCGCGACCGCCCGCCGCAGAACCGGTGACTGGGCCGGGGCGTGCGCCGCCGCCGGCATCGACGTCGACCTCGACCTGCGCTCCCTCGCCCGTACCCGCGGCCGGGAACTCGCCGCCCGTATCCGGGCCGACCTGCGCCATCTCGCTCCCGACCTGCTGCGGTGGCACATGCCGAGGATCGCCCCCGACGGTCTGCTGCGCCCGGGCTTGACCATCTCCCTGGCCCGGTACGGAACCCCGGGCTCTGAGGGCGCCGACGACGCGCACCTCGTCGTCCGGACACCGCCCGCGTGGGCGGACGGCGGGCAGCGGTTCAGCCTCGCGCTGTGGGACCCGGAGCGCCCCGCGGCGGGCGCCCTCCACCATCCGCACGCTCGCCCGCACCGCAGGTTCCGCCTCGACCTGCACCGCCATCTGTGGGACGTCCGCAGGACCGGTGACCTGCCGTTCCGCGCCGGAGCCGGCCGCCGGCCCGCCGAACCCCCGGCCCTCCACGACCCGTGGCCGTACGTGCCCATGCCGCCGCTCCAGCGCTGCGCGGTCGACCGGTGGGAGGACGAGGCGCGAAGGGTGCTGCGGGCCGAAGGCCGGACCACCGGCGCCGTCACCGTGCGCCTGAGCTCCCGCCACCGGCTGCTCGTGCGGGTGGCGGCCGACGGCGAGGGAGCGTCCGGGGCGCGGATCACGGATGCGCCCGCGGACGGCGGGGGCGGGCGGCGGCTGCCCGTACTGCCGGACGCCGCCACCTGGGTTCCGCCGGACGTCGAGCTGCTCGATGCCGGACTGATCGGGGCCGACCGGCTCCACCCGCTGGTCGCCGCCGCGCTCGCGCCCGGGTACCGACCGTCGCACCCCTCCCGGCCCGAGGGGAGGGAGGGGCTCGAGGGGCGGCCGCGCCCAGTGGAGTGCCGGGGCGCACTGCACCGGATCGGCCTGGTCGACGGTGTGCTGACCGCGCTGGACCACGACCCTGACGAGATGCGCCGCGAGGAACTGCTGCTCGCGCTGACCGGTGTCCCGCTGCCCTGCCTGCGGGCCGTCGACCGTGCGCACCGCCGTCCGGAATCGCTCGCCGATGTACGGGCACGGCTGGACCACGGCGACGTCGCCGGGGCGCTGGCCGTCGTCGAGGGGCTGCTCGGTCCCGGCGCGGTGCTGCGCGACGGGCCACTGCGGGACGAACTGGAGGCGGCCGCCCGACGGCGCGTGGCCTACGGCCTGTTCAGGGCGGGTCTCGCCGGACCCGCTCCCGGACGGGTGCCGCCGCGCGACCCCGTCCCGGGGCTCCGCGCCCGTTCCCGCCCCGGCAGGCCGCACCCGCGGCAGCGCACCGCCCGCTGACCCGGCTGTCGCGCCGCGTCCCCGCACCCGCGCGTCCCCGCACCCGCCCGCCCCCGCACATCCTCCGCTTCACGAACCCCCGAGGTGATCACCCATGTCCACGCACGCTCCGTCCACCCTGCCCTCCGACCGGAAGGACGTCCCTCAACTCGAGGTCGCCCAAGCTCTGTTGACCCTGCTGCGGCGAAGCGCCACCGAGCCGCGCCCGGACACCAGGCTGGAGGCCCTCACCCTCGCTGTCGCGGCCGATCTGCCGGTGCTGCTGTGGGGAGAGCCGGGGATCGGCAAGACCGCGGCCCTCACCCAGCTCGCCACCGCGCTGGACCTCCCACTGACCACGGTGATCGCCAGCGTCCACGAGCCGTCCGACTTCTCGGGACTGCCGGTCGTCGGGGACGACCCCGCCGAGCAGGGCGTCCCCATGGCTCCGCCGGACTGGGCGGTCCGGCTGGTGCGGGCCGGCCGGGGGCTGCTCTTCCTCGACGAACTGTCCACCGCCCCGCCCGCTGTTCAGGCGGCGCTGCTCCGGCTGGTGCTGGAACGGCGAATCGGCGCCCTTCGGCTGCCGCCCGGGGTCCGCATCGTGGCCGCCGCGAACCCCCGCTCCTCGGCGGCCGACGGCTGGGAACTGAGCGCGCCGCTGGCGAACCGGTTCGTCCACCTCCAGTGGACCCACGACCACGACGTGGTGGTCCGCGGACTGGGCGGGACCTGGCCGCGGGCGACGCTGCCGCGACTCGACCCCGGCAAGCTGCCCGGGGCCGTGGACTTCGCCCGGCGCGCGGTGTGCGGGCTGCTCGCCGCCCGCCCGGGGCTCGTCCACCGCATCCCCACCGACGAGACCCGCCGCGGCGGCGCCTGGCCGTCCCCGCGCAGCTGGGAGATGACGCTGTCTCTGATCGCCTTCGCCACCGCGGCCGGTGCCTCCCGGGAGGCGCTCTCGCTGCTCGTCCGGGGCACCGTGGGGGACGGGCCGGGCCTGGAACTGCTGGCGAGCATGGACCGGATGGACCTTCCCGACCCCGAGGAACTGCTCGCCGACCCGGCAGGCGCCGTGCTTCCCGAGCGCGGGGACCTGCGGCAGGCCGTACTGGACGGTGTGGTCGCCGCCGTCCGCAACCGCCCGGACAAGTCCCGCTGGGACGCGGCGTGGGCCCTGCTCGTCCGGGCCCTGGAGAGCGGGGCCCCCGACCTGGTCGTCGTTCCCGCGACCACGCTCGCCTCGCTGCGCCGCGAGGACTGGGACGTCCCCGCCGTCATCGATCGCCTGGCCGGAGTCGTCACGCTGTCCCGGCGTGCCGACCGCGCGGCGGGCCGATCCGGGACCGTCGCGGCGAAGGCCGGCCGGTGAGCGAGCGGGCGCCGTCGGCGCTGGACCGTGAGAAGCTCTTCGCCGCCCGGCTGCACGCCGCCCGGGTCCGTCCGTATCTGGCGACGGCACTGTTCGCGCTGCACGTCGTGGAGTCACGGCACGTGCCGACGATGGCCGTCGACGCGTACTGGCGGTGCTACGTCTCGCCCGGGTTCGTGGACCGCACGCCGCTCGGGGAACTGGCGGGGGTGTGGGTGCACGAGGTGTCCCATCTGCTCCGCGACCACCACGGTCGCGGGGACCGCCTCGCACAGGAGCGGGGGACGGAGGGTCCGGCGGAACGGCTGCGGATGAACATCGCCGCGGACTGCGAGATCAACGACGACGCATTCGGCGAGGGGCTGGAGACTCCCGCCGGAGCGGTCCTCCCGAGTTCCCTGGGGCTGCCCGGAGGCCTGCTCATGGAGGAGTATGCCGGACGGTTCGGCATCGGACCGCTCACCCGTGACTTCGTCTGGCTGGACTGCGGCAGCGGCGCGGACGGCCTGGCGCGGGAGTGGGATCTCGGCCCGGAGGGCGGCCACGGCCTGAGCGAGCAGGAACGCGACGCTATCCGCTTCCGTGTGGCGCAGGGCATCAACGGCCGTCCGGGGCACGCGCCGAAGAGCTGGCGGAGGTGGGCCGACGAGGCGTTCCACCCGCCGCAGCCGTGGCGGGAACTGCTGGGGGCGGCGGTCCGCTCGGCGGCCTCCGCTTCCGGCGCGGGCGAGGACTACAGCTACGGCCGGCCCTCGCGCCGGTCGGCCGGGGTGCCCGGCGCCGTCCTGCCGAGCCTGCGGCGCAGACCTCCCCGCGTCTGCGTCGTCATCGACACGTCGGCTTCGGTCAGTGACACCGAGCTGGGCAGCGCGCTCCTCGAAGTCGCTGCCATCGCCCGCGCCGTGGGCGGTCGCCGTGACATGGTCACCGTCGTGTCCTGCGACGCCGCGGCACGGATCGCCCACCCCCTGTGCGGCGCCGAGGGCATCCCGCTGGTGGGCGGCGGCGGCACCGACCTGCGCAGCGGTTTCGCGCGCGCCCTGCGCCTTTGGCCCAGGCCGGACGTCGTGGTGGTGCTGACCGACGGCCAGACGCCCTGGCCGCGGTCGCGTCCGGCCTGCCGCACCGTCGTGGGCCTCTTTCCGCGCGAGGGCCGGGGCGGCTCATGGCGCGAGGACGGCCCCGACCATGTGCCGGACACGCCGCCCGCGTGGGCACGGGTGGTCGTCATCGGATCGTCCGGCGCGGCGGCGGGGTGACACCGGGCTCGGGGAGAGTATGCCGCGGACGCCGCCCGCTGACGTGCGGGGGCAGACGGAACGGCGCCGGTGGGCGCCGTGAGCGGAACGGCGCCGGTGGGGACGGCCGCGGTGCGCCACGCCGTCCCCGTCCCCGTGGCCGGGCACGGGGACGGAGGCGGACGGAACGGCCGGGCCGGAGGCGGCGACCGTGGATCAGCCGAACATGCCGAGCTGGTAGCCGCCGGCCGGCTGCTGGTTGATCACATTGATCCGGTTGTACGCGTTGATCACGGCGATGAGCGAGATCAGCGCGACCAGCTGGTCCTCGTCGTAGTGCTTGGCGGCGTTCTCCCAGACCGCGTCCGGGACGCCACCGGAGGCGTCGGCGATCCGGGTGGCCTCCTCCGCCAGCTCCAGGGCCGCACGCTCGGCCTCGTCGAAGACGGTGGCCTCGCGCCAGGCGGCGATCAGGTTCAGACGCACCGAGGTCTCACCGGCCGCGGCGGCCTCCTTGGTGTGCATGTCGGTGCAGAAACCGCAGCCGTTGATCTGGCTGGCGCGGATCTTGACCAGCTCCTGGGTCAGGACCGGCAGCGTGGACTCCGCCAGTACCTTGCTCGCCGAGTTCAGGTGCCTCATGACCTTGCCGGCGAGGGCGTGGCCGAAGTAGTTCACGCGCGCTTCCATGGTGAGCTCCTCTGTCTGTGAGTGCTGTCTGCGGGTGCTGTCTGTGCGTGCGGTTCGCAAGAAGTGACCGGGCTGCCCGGCGAGCTGTGACAGCCGGCGAAGGCGACGGGGCGGGGCTGGGTCAGGCGTCGGGGAACCGGCGGTCAGCCGCCTACGACCGCGCGTCCCGCGGCGTAGACGCGTGCCTGCTCGGCGACCCGCCGGCCGAGGTGCTCAGCGGTCGCGATGTCCGCCTTGTGGACCTCGTCCGCGCCGACGTCGGTGTGCGTCTGGGCGCCCGCGCCGAGGTAAATGCCGAGGCGGTTGAGGTCGTCCTCGGATGAGGCGGTGCTGTTCCAGCCCGGGTGCAGGCCGAGGCTGACCCAGGTCATGCCGTGCTGTGCGGCGAGGATGGCGAAGTACTGCAGCGTGTGGAGCTTGTCGCCGCTCTTGGCGCCGGAGTTGCTGAACCCGGCGGCCAGCTTGTTCTTCCAGGAGTGGACGGACCAGCGCTTGGAGGTGGTCTCCGCGAACTGGTGGAAGGCACCTGACGCCGTGCCCATGTAGGTCGGCGAGCCGAAGACGATCGCGTCGGCGGCGTCGAGCAGTCCCCACTGCTCCTCGGTGATCTCGTCGACCTTCACCAGGTGGACGACGGCGCCGGCTTCCACGGCGCCGTCCCGCACGGCCTCGGCGAGAACGGTCGTGTGGCCGTAGCCGGAGTGGTAGGCGATCGCGACGACGGGTGTGGTCATGGAGTGTCCCTCCTGCGGTGGTCATACGGGCCTACGAAGGGCCCTCACGACCTCGACCGGGCGGCACCCGCCGCTATGACACCCGCCGGCCCGTCTGTGACCAGGAGCACGTCGCCCGGCGGTCCCGAACGGACAGGGGACCGCCCCGGCGACGGCCATCACAGCGGGCCCAGCACCTCACCGGGTCCGGCTGCCAGTTCGAGGGTCTCCAGCACCGTGAGCAGTTGCCGCTCCTCGTAGCGGAAGTGGTTCTCCATGATCGCGGCGATGCCCTCGAGGTGGCGGGCAAGCTCCTCGGGGGGTGCGGCACCGGCGACCGCGGCCTGGAGCCCGCCGAGCAGGTGCCCGATCATCGAGTGATCCTGCTGGAGCGAGCGCAGCACCGGGCGCAAGCGAGGGTGCGAAGCCGCCAGCGCAGGGAACAGGGTGCGGTCCTCCCCCTGGTGGTGGGCGTCGAGAGCCGCGCAGAAGCCGTGGCAGTACAGCAGCAGTTCCCGCGTGGCGGCCTCACCGGGCGTGCCGTCGGCAAGGGCCGCGCGCGTCACGGACAGCGCTTCGCGCAGTCGGTGGTGCACCCGACGGAGTTCCTGGCTCCAGGCGACGAGCCTGGTCGTCTCGCGCTCAGTCACGCGAGAGCGAAGGGTACGACGCGTGCATCGTCGGCCTCCTTCGATCCGGCGCCTCCATGCCTGACACGGTCTGCCACCGGCACGCGACGTTGGCCGAACGATACAGTGCCCGGCGCCCCGCCGGTACTGCTCCGTCCCGCGTGCCGGAAACGACCGGCGCGACGCCTGGTGAGTGCCTTGGCGGGCTGCGAGAGCCGTGCCGCCCCCACGGGCTTCCCCCGCCCGGTCGGGGCGACAGGGGTACGGGCGCGCCCGACACGCGGGAGGCCGCCGGACGGCTCGGGTGGAGGGGGGCGCCGCGATACTGCGGCCATGCGCGTCGACTGTCGGTGTCCTGAACGAGGCGGGCGCTCAGCCCGCTGCGGACCCGGGCGATGACAGTCTCGGGCATCGCCTCCAAAGTGGCGAGCTCGTCGACGTGGGCAAGCGCGGCACGGTTGAGGGTGTCGCGGCCTACCGCGCTCACCTAAAACGCATCCACCGCCGCCGCGGTCCCGCCACCCCTGCCGGAGCGACCCGGTGCGTGCAGCGCCGGTACGCGACCTGCCCACGCGGGTCGGGGTCTACTCTGCCCGCGATGTGTCTGTTTCCGGAGGTCGGATACCGGCTGGTATGGCAGAAGCTGACCGCGCACTGGCGGGCGCCGGGCTGGAAATTGCGTGGCCGTCCACGAAGGCTCTGCGCGACCTGCGTCGCAGGGTTGGTTCGGCGCCTGTCCATCGCTTGTTCGAGGTCCTCGCCGGCCCGCTGGCGCGGCCGACCACTCCCGGCGTGCGGTTCGGGCCGTTCCGGACGGTCTTCTTCCACGGCTGCAGCTCGATCAAGCGCCCCGACAGCGAACGGAACGTGGACCGCTTCGGACCGCAAAGCCGCGGCGGCTACGCGGTGCTGGAGCTGATGACCCCGGTGGAGA
>NZ_JBYIQP010000115.1:0-15038 GCF_057707665.1 Actinacidiphila sp. bgisy167
GCTGTGGGGCGCGCTGAAGCCGGACTGCCGCTCCAGGCGGCGCCAGCCTGCCGTGGAGCGGGGCCGGACGTAGTCGGTCGCGTCCTGGCCCCGGGCCGCGGCGCGGGCGAGCAGGACAGCGGTGAGGGCAGCCAGTTCCTCGTCGCTGGCGTGGCCGCGCTCCACACGCACGAGGGCGGCGGAGGTGCTGTCGGCGGGGGTGCTCACGGGGTTCGTCTCTCCCTTTACTGGGGCGGGTTGCCGTGCTTGCGGGACGGCAGGTCGGCGTGCTTGGTACGGAGCATCGCGAGCGAGCGGATCAGGACCTCGCGCGTCTCGGCGGGGTCGATCACGTCGTCCACCAGGCCGCGCTCGGCGGCGTAGTAGGGGTGCATGAGCTCGGACTTGTACTCCTTCACCATGCGGGCGCGCATGGCGTCGGGGTCGTCGGCCTCGGCGATCTGGCGACGGAAGATCACGTTCGCGGCGCCTTCGGCGCCCATGACGGCGATCTCGTTGGTCGGCCAGGCGTAGGTCAGGTCGGCGCCGATCGACTGGCTGTCCATGACGATGTAGGCACCTCCGTACGCCTTCCGCAGGATCAGCGAGATCCGCGGCACGGTCGCGTTGCAGTACGCGTACAGCAGCTTGGCGCCGTGCCGGATGATGCCACCGTGCTCCTGGTCGACGCCCGGCAGGAAGCCGGGGACGTCCAGAAGGGTGATGAGCGGGATGTTGAAGGCGTCGCACATCTGCACGAAGCGGGCGGCCTTCTCGCTGGCCTCGATGTCGAGGACGCCGGCAAGGGAGGCGGGCTGGTTGGCGATGATGCCGACGACCTGGCCGTCGAGGCGGGCCAGGGCCACGATGATGTTGGTCGCCCAGCGCTCGTGGATCTCCAGGTACTCGCCGTCGTCGACGAGCTCCTCGATGACCTGGTGCATGTCGTACGAGCGGTTGCCGTCGGCCGGGACGATGTCCAGCAGGACGTCGCCGCGCCGGTCGGCCGGGTCCGCGGCGGGGACCGACGGGGGGTTCTCGCGGTTGTTCTGCGGCAGCATCGACAGCAGGTAGCGGACCTCCTCCAGGCAGGTCTGCTCGTCGTCGTACGCGAAGTGCGAGACACCGGAGACCTCGGAGTGGACGTCGGCGCCGCCGAGACCGTTCTGGGAGATCTTCTCGCCGGTGACGGCCTGGACGACGTCCGGGCCGGTGATGAACATCTGGGAGGTCTCCCGGACCATGAACACGAAGTCCGTCAGAGCCGGCGAGTACGCCGCGCCGCCGGCGCAGGGGCCGAGCATCACGGAGATCTGCGGGATCACCCCGGAGGCGCGGGTGTTGCGCTGGAAGATGCCGCCGTAGCCGGCGAGCGCCGAGACGCCCTCCTGGATGCGGGCGCCGGCGCCGTCGTTGAGCGAGACCAGCGGAGCGCCGGCCGAGATGGCCATGTCCATGATCTTGTGGATCTTGCTGGCGTGCGCCTCGCCCAGGGCGCCGCCGAAGATCCGGAAGTCGTGCGCGTAGACGAAGACGGTCCGCCCGTGGACGGTGCCCCAGCCGGTGATGACGCCGTCGGTGTAGGGCTTCTTCGCCTCCAGGCCGAAGCCGGTAGCGCGGTGCCGGCGCAGCGGCTCCACCTCGTTGAAGGATCCCTCGTCGAGCAGCAGCTCGATGCGCTCGCGCGCGGTCAGCTTGCCCTTGGCCTTCTGTGCCTGGGTGGCCTTCTCGCTGGGGCCGAGCCGGACCTGCTCGCGGATGGCGTGCAGCTCCGCGACGCGCCCGCGGGCGTCGTTCGCCGGCTGCGCGGCCTCTTCGGCCCCTTCGGCCCCGGCGGGCTGGGTCGGCACCTCGTCCAAAACGCTCATGCCATCGACCATACGAGCGCAGGGCCGTCGAGATCGGCGTCGACTTCGTACAGTGTCCGGACCCGCTTCATGGAGCATCTGGACAGAACCAACACAAGAAAGGCCCCGCACAGCACGTGCGGGGCCTTTTCTTTGTAGCGGTCGTCCACCCGGACTCCGCGTGAGCGCTATCGACCGGACACCGCCGCGGCCAGGGCAAGGACACGCCGGGCGTCATCCACATGGAGGTTCTCGATCATCCGGCCGTCCACGGTGACGACCCCGCGCCCCTCGGCCAGGGCCTCGTCGAATGCCTCGATGACGCGCCGCGCCCTGTCCACTTCCTCCGGCGAGGGCGCGAACACCTTGTTGCAGATCTCCACCTGCCGCGGGTGGATCAGGGTCTTCCCGTCGAAGCCGAACTGCCGGCCCTGGAGGCACTCCGCCTCGAAGCCGCTCTCGTCGGTGACGTCGTTGTAGACACCGTCCAGAATCGCCTTGCCGGCCTCGCGCGCACCCAGAAGAGCGAGGGACAGTCCCGTGAGCAGCGGGGCGCGGCCGGGGACGTGCGCGGCATGCAGCTCGTTGGCGAGGTCGTTGGTCCCCATGACCAGCACCCGCAGCCGCTCGGAGGCGGCCGCGACGGCACGGGCGTCCAGCATCGCGCGCGGGGTCTCCACCATCGCCCAGATGGCGGTGCGGTCCGGCGCTCCGGCGGCCTCCAGGGCGCGCTCGACGGCGTGCACGATCGCGGCCGAGTCGACCTTGGGCACGACCACGGCGTCCGGCCCGGCCTCGGCGGCGGCCCGCAGGTCGTCCTCGTGCCAGGGGGTGCCGGGCGCGTTCACCCGGATGGCGACCTCCCGGTGGCCGTACTCGCCGGAGGCGGCGGCCGCGGCGACCCGCTTGCGTGCGTCGGGCTTGGCATCGGGCGCGACGGAGTCCTCCAGGTCGAGGATGAGCGCGTCCGTGGGGAGGGTCTTGGCCTTCTCCAGGGCGCGCTCGTTCGCGCCGGGCATGTAGAGGACGGAGCGGCGCGGCCGCAGGATCGCGTCGGTCATCGGTTCGGCTCCAGCTCCTTGTACGCGGCCTCGTACGCCTCGGCCAGCTCCGGGTCGCGGGCGGCAAGGGCCTCCGCGAGGTCGACGACGACACGGCACTGCTTGACCGTGGCGTCGTCCTGCATCTTGCCGTCGATCATCACCGCGCCGGTGCCGTCTCCCATCGCCTCGATCACCCTGCGCGCCCAGGCCACGTCGGCCGGCTCCGGGGAGAAGACCCGCTTGGCGATCTCGATCTGCACCGGGTGCAGGCTCCAGGCCCCGACGCAGCCGAGCAGGAAGGCGTTGCGGAACTGGTCCTCGCAGGCGGTGGTGTCCTTGATGTCGCCGAAGGGGCCGTAGTACGGCAGGATCCCGTGCGCGGCGCAGGCGTCGACCATGCGTGCGATCGTGTAGTGCCACAGGTCCTGCTGGAAGGTCAGCCGCGGCTGTTCGGACTCCCCTTGGGCGTCCAGCGCGCCTTTGGGGTCCTCCCGCACGAGATATCCGGGGTGCCCGCCGCCCACCCGGGTGGTCTTCATACGGCGGCTCGCCGCGAGGTCGGCGGGGCCGAGGGAGATGCCCTGCATCCGGGGACTGGCCCCCGCGATCTCCTCGACGTTCGCCACGCCCGTCGCGGTCTCGAGGATCGCGTGGACGAGGATCGGCCGTCCGATGCCCGCCTTGGCCTCCAGCTGGGCGAGCAGCCGGTCGACGTAGTGGATGTCCTCGGCGCCCTCGACCTTGGGCACCATGACGACGTCCAGCTTGTGGCCGATCTCGGCGACGAGGGTCAGCAGGTCGTCCAGCGCCCACGGCGAGTCGAGGCTGTTGATCCGGGTCCACAGCTGGGTACCGCCGAAGTCGTGGGCCTTGGCCGCCGCGACCAGGCCGGCCCGGGCCGCCTCCTTGCGGTCGGCGGAGACGGCGTCCTCCAGGTTGCCGAGCAGGACGTCCACCGTGGAGGCGATGGCGGGGACCTTCGCCGCCATCCTCTCGTTGCTCGGATCAAAGAAGTGGATCATGCGCGACGGCCGGAACGGCACTTCCCGCACAGGGGCCGGGGCCCCCACGGCCAGCGGTCGGAAGAAGTCCTTCGCGGAACGCATGCGGTCTCCCGGGGTTCGAGGGTGGGGAGCGTACGGCGCTCACCCTATGATCCGCGGGCCTGTCTCGTTACCGGTCGGTACATGTGCCGTTGGTCACCGGGTGTCCACCGGCGCACGACGGTAGGTCAGGTCGGGCTCCCCCTCCTCGTTCGCCATCCCCGCGCTGCCCGGGACCGGGCGGAAGCCCTGCCGTTCGTAGAACGCGCGCGCCGCGGTGTTGCGCTGGAACACGTGGAGCGAGAGTGGGCCGTCCGGGTGGTGCCGCAGGACCTCGTCGAGGAGCAGGGCGCCGATGCCCCGTCCGCGTGCGTCGGGCCGCAGATAGAGGTGCTCCAGCCAGTCGCCGTCCAGGGCCGCGAAACCGAGCACGGCGCCGGTGGCGGCCTGCTCGGCCACCCACACCCGGCACTGGGCGAGGACGATGCCCGCGATCCACCGCCGGGTCTCCTCGTCGCTGTGCAGCCGGGGCAGCCAGGGCATGGCGGCCGCCCGGGAGGCGAGGAAGACCGCGGTGATCACGCCGGCGTCCACGGCCTCGGCGGGCCTGATAGATATCTCGGTGCCATCGGTCACCCGGTGACGATACGTTCGGCTCGGGACGTGGTCGAATGGTTTGACCCGCCCCGGAAGGACGAACCGTATGACCGCCGCAACCGTGCACTCGCTGATCTGCTATCCCGTCAAGGGCTGCGCCGGAGTGCCCCTGGACGGCACGGACGTCACCGCGACCGGCCTGGTCCACGACCGTACGTTCATGGTCGTCGACGCCTTTGACGGCGCCTTCCGCAGCCAGCGCACGCTGCCACGGATGGCCCTCGTGCGCGCGGAGGTCATCGACGACGGCAAGCACGTGGCGCTGTCCGCGCCCGGCGCCGGGGAACTCACGGTCGAGGCGGTGGATGAGGGCCCGCTGCGCGAGGTCAGCATCTTCGACCGGCCCCAGGGCCCGGCGGTGGACCAGGGCGAGGAGGCCGCGCGGTGGTTCTCGCAGGTGTTGGGAGCGCCCTCGCGCCTGGTGCGCGTCCGCCCCGGGTTCGACCGGGACGGCTGGGGCGAGCACCCCGGCAAGGTCAACTTCGCGGACGCCCACGCCCTCTCCGTCGCCTCGCTCGCCTCGCTGGACGACCTCAACCGGCGGATCACCGAGCACGGCGGCACTCCCGTGCCCATGGACCGCTTCCGCCCCAACATCGTGGTCGCCGGCTGGAGCGAGCCCCACACCGAGGACCGGGTGCGGATCATGGACGTCGGCACCACGCGGATCGGCTACTCCGTCCGCGCCACGCGCTGCTCCGTGCCCCTGGTCGACCAGGCGACCGGCCGCACGGCCGGTCCCGAGCCGGTGCGCACCCTGGCCGGCTACCGGAGGGAACCCGAGTTCGGCAACAGGGTGAGCTTCGCGATGAAGGCGGCGGTCCTGCGGCCGGGCGCGATCGCGGTGGGCGACCCGGTGGACGTGCGCTCCTGGGCGCACTGACGCACGTCAGTGTGCGCCGTTTTCGGGCGGCCGTTTTCGGGCGGGCGTTCCGGGCGGGCGTTCCGGGCGACCGCTCCCGGGCGGATGGGCGCCGCGCCCGCCGGTGGCGTCTGCCAGGTCGGCCCGCCGGCGCCGCCCGACGAGGTCCGGGCGATCCCGTGTCGCAGAACACCCGTCCGCACCCATGCGCCTGATCAAGCGTCAGTTCACTGACGGGTCAGTCGTCGTAGGGGCGCACGCCCGGCTGCCTCGCTGTGAGCGTGCGGCGGCCGGGCCGCGTGTCAGTCCTTGCAGGCGACGTTGTAGCCGGCGTTGTACCCGCTCAGGTAGCCCGCCTTGTACTTCGAGTTCGTGGTCTGCGGACTGTAGGAGTCGTAGTACGAGCACGTCCTGCCGTCGAACTTGCCGTCGAGCGCCCCGGCGTTGTAGCCCTGCTGGAACTTGGGGTCCTCCTTTGCGGGGGCCTCCGGCGCGGACACGGAGTGCGGCGTGTCCGCCGGTGCCGCGGTCGCCACCGCGGGCGAGAACGCCAGTGCCACGGCGGCGAGGAGCGGTGTTGCCGACACTGCGATGCTTCGCTTGGCGCGCATGACTTTCTTCTTCCCTGGAATCTGGTACGCGCGGCTGGTGCCTCGACTCGGCCGGCAGCGCGTCACAGCTCGAGGATCGGGCCGGGGCGGCATGGCACTGCGGTCCGCCGGGCACCACCTTGGCCGGACGACACCGGCCCGTACGCCGTCTGATTTGCGGGTCAGTTCATCCCCTGGGCAACGGCGTCGACATCTCGACCGTAACGAGCCGGGCCACGGGTGTCCACTTTTGGCAGCGGCGTCCACCTGCGGGCGCCGTCGCGGGACGTACGACGGACAGCGGCGCGGCGCCGCGGCGCGGCGGCGGGCAGGTCGATCCGTACGCGGCCTGACGGCCTTTCGGGGGTGGGGAGGCGGACCCGGTCGCGGCGCCTCGTCCGGGTCCGGGTCCGTCGTCTCTCCCCGCCTCGGTGTTCGGGAAACGGGTCACCGGCCGACGGCCGGCGGCCGGCGGCCGTCAGTCGTCCCGGCCCGGCTCCACACCGGCGCGCAGCAGCCCGTAGGCGTAGGCGTCCTCCAAGGCGTGCCAGGAGGCGGCGATGATGTTCTCGCCGACGCCGACGGTGGACCACTCGCAGCTGCCGTCGGATGTGGAGACCAGCACCCGGGTGATGGACTCCGTGCCGTGCCTGCCCTCCAGGATGCGCACCTTGTAGTCCACCAGCTCCAGCTTGGCCAGTTGCGGATAGGTCCGCTCCAGCGCGACGCGCAGCGCGCGGTCCAGCGCGTTGACCGGGCCGTTGCCCTCAGCGGTGGCGACGATGCGCTGGCCGTCGGCCCACACCTTCACCGTCGCCTCGTTCGCGTGGCTGCCGTCGGGGCGGTCCTCGACGATGGCCCGCCACGACTCGACGCGGAAGTACCGCAGCGGCCGGCCGTCGACCTCCTCGCGCAGCAGGAGTTCGAATGAGGCGTCCGCAGCCTCGTAGGTGTAGCCCTCGAGTTCACGGTCCTTGACCCGCCCCACCACGCGGCCGATCAGCTCGCGGTCGTCGCCGAGGTCGACGCCGAGCTCCTTGCCCTTCAGCTCCACCGAGGCACGGCCGGCCATGTCGGAGACCAGCGTGCGCATGGTGTTGCCGACGAGTTCCGGGTCGATGTGCTGGTAGAGGTCGGGGTCGACCTTGATCGCCGAGGCGTGCAGCCCCGCCTTGTGGGCGAAGGCCGAGATTCCCACGTACGGCTGGTGGGTGGAGGGAGCGAGGTTGACGACCTCGGCGATGGCGTGCGAGATGCGGGTCATCTCGGCGAGGGAGCCGGCGGGGAGCACCTTGCGGCCGTACTTGAGCTCCAGGGCCGCCACGACCGGGAAGAGGTTGGCGTTGCCGACCCGCTCACCATAGCCGTTGGCGGTGCACTGGACGTGGGTGGCGCCCGCGTCGACGGCGGCCAGGGTGTTGGCGACGGCGCAGCCGGTGTCGTCCTGCGCGTGGATCCCCAGACGGGCGCCGGTTTCGGCGAGCACGCCGCGCACGACGGCGGTGACGTGGGCGGGGAGCATCCCTCCGTTGGTGTCGCACAGGATGACGACGTCGGCGCCGGCCTCGTGGGCGACCCGCACGACCTGGGTGGCGTAGCCCGGGTTGGCCTGGTAGCCGTCGAAGAAGTGCTCGCAGTCGACGAAGACGCGGCGGCCCTTCGAACGCAGGTGGGAGACGGTGTCCCGGACCATCTCCAGGTTCTCCTCGAGCGTGGTGCGCAAGGCCAGCTCCACATGCCGGTCGTGGGCCTTGGCGACCAGGGTGACGACCGGGGCGCCCGACTCCAGCAGCGCCCTGACCTGCGGGTCCTCAGCAGCGCTGCCGCCGGCGCGGCGTGTGGCGCCGAAGGCCACCAGTTGGGCGTGCCGCAGGTCCAGCTCGGCGGCGGCACGGGCGAAGAACTCGGTGTCGCGCGGGTTGGCGCCGGGCCAGCCGCCCTCGATGAAGCCCACCCCGAAGTCGTCCAGGTGACGGGCGATCGTCAGCTTGTCGGCGACGGTGAGGTTGATGCCCTCGCGCTGCGCGCCGTCGCGCAGCGTCGTGTCGAAGACGTGAAAGCTGTCGTCCAGTACGGCCGTCATGGTTTGTTCCAACTCCTGTCGGGTGAGTGGTTCCGGAAGACCTGGCTCCACTTGCCCCCATCATCCCTCGCGCTCCGCCGTCTCCGGCGCGGGTGGGCCGGGAAACGAAAAAACCCCTCGCGGGTGCGAGAGGTCTGCGCGCGGGTCTGGGACACGGTGGTCGCCGCCGCGATGGTCTGCGGTTCTGCGATCACTGAGGACCGGCGCGCCTGTGGCCGATAATCACGGCGAACGAGGACACATCGGCAGTCTGCCACAGGACCCGCGGACGTGGGACACGGTCTCAGGATGCGGGCAACCGGCCTCACGGGTGTCCTCCGGCCGCACGGCACCCGCACCCTCGCCGACCGGCGGCGGCACGAGTACGGCATCGCGACCGCGCTGCTCCCCTGGGCCCGGCGCACCGGGCGCGCCCCGCACCACGGAACGCGCCGGCCGCCATGAAGAGCGGCGGCACACGAAACGATGCGGCGCCGCGGGGAAGTCCCCCTGCGGCGCCGCGTACCTACGCGGGCGGTCAGCCGCCCAGAGGGTGCATCCAGCCGTGCGCGTCGGGGGCCTGGCCGGTCTGGATGTCGAGCAGCGCCTTGCGCAGCTTCATCGTCACCTCACCGGGGCGGCCGTCGGCGACGGTCCAGTCGGCGCGGGTGGACTTCACGGAGCCGACCGGCGTGATCACCGCTGCCGTGCCGCACGCGAAGACCTCGGTCAGCGATCCGTCCGCGTTGCCGTTCTTCCAGTCGTTCACGGAGATACGGCCCTCACTGACCTCGTAGCCGAGGTCGGCGGCGATGCGCAGCAGTGAGGCGCGGGTGATGCCGGGCAGGAGGGAGCCGGTGAGCTCGGGAGTGACGATCTTGTCCCCGTACACGAAGTACAGGTTCATGCCGCCCATCTCCTCGATCCAGCGGCGCTCGATCGCGTCCAGCCACACGACCTGGTCGCAGCCGTGCTCGATGGCCTGGGCCTGCGCGACCAGCGAAGCGGCGTAGTTGCCGCCGGCCTTCGCGGCGCCGGTGCCGCCCGGCGCGGCACGGACGTACTCCTCGGAGAGCCAGACGGAGACGGGCTTGACGCCGCCGGGGAAGTAGGCGCCGGCCGGGGAGGCGATGACCATGAACAGATACGCGTTGGCCGGCCTGACACCGAGGCCGACCTCGGTGGCGAACATGAACGGCCGCAGGTAAAGCGACTGCTCACCCTGGCTGGGCACCCACGCCTTGTCCTGGGTGACGAGCGCGTCGACGGCGGCGATGAAGGTCTCGACGGGCAGCTCGGGCATGGCCAGGCGCCGGGCGGAGGCCTGGAAGCGCTCGGCGTTGGCCTCGGGGCGGAAGGTGGCGACGGACCCGTCCGGCTGCCGGTAGGCCTTGAGTCCCTCGAAGATCGTCTGCGCGTAGTGCAGCGTCATGTTCGCCGGGTCGATGGAGAGCGGCGCATACGGCACGAGCTCCGCGTCATGCCAGCCCCGACCCTCGGTCCAACGGATCGTCACCATGTTGTCGGTGAAGTAGCGGCCGAAGCCGGGGTTGGCGAGGATCGCCTCGCGCTGCGCGTCGGGCAGCGGGTGTGAGGAGGGCTTGAGCTCGATCGTGGGCGTCGTCATGTGTGGTGTCCTTCGCGTCAGGGTCGTAGCGGACCGCACCCGCGTCCCCCAGCTGATAGGACGTCCGAGTTTCCCCTCGCACAGCGGCCCCACCGCCGATTATCGCAGCGGCGGAGCCGGGGACACACATGCGCGGCCCGACGGATCATGGTCAGTCGTGGTCTGGTCGCTGACCGGCCGGGCCGACTGGCGGGCTGACCCGGCGGTCAGCCGGCTACTCGTGCGGCGAGCGCGTCGCCGATCTCGGAGGTGCCGCGCGTCCCGGAGCGCTCGGCGAGGTCCGCGGCGACGGCGGCCTCGATCCGCTCGGCCTCGGCGGTGTATCCGAGGTGCTGCAGCAGCATGCCGACCGAGAGCACGGTGGCGGTCGGGTCGGCCTTGCCTTGGCCCGCGATGTCCGGGGCGGAGCCGTGGACCGGCTCGAACATCGAGGGGAAGGCGCCGCTCGGATTGATGTTGCCGCTGGCGGCGAGGCCGATGCCACCGGTGACGGCGGCGGCCAGGTCGGTGAGGATGTCACCGAAGAGGTTGTCGGTGACGAGCACGTCGAAGCGCTCCGGCTGGGTGACGAAGAAGATCGTCGCCGCGTCGACGTGCAGATAGTCGGTGGTGACGTCGGGGTACTCCGCACCGACCGTGTCGAAGATGCTCTTCCACAGGTGGCCGGCGTGCACGAGGACGTTGTTCTTGTGCACCAGCGTCAGCTTCCTGCGGGGGCGCGCCTGGGCGCGGGCATAGGCGTCCCGCACGACGCGCTCGACGCCGAACGCCGTGTTGAGGCTGACCTCGGTGGCCACCTCCTGCGGCGTACCGGTGCGCAACGAACCGCCGTTGCCGACGTACGGGCCCTCGGTGCCCTCGCGGACGACGACGAAGTCGATGTCCGATTCGCCGGCCAGCGGACTCCTCACACCCGGGAACAGCCGGGAGGGCCGCAGGTTGACGTGGTGGTCGAAGGCGAAACGGAGCTTCAGCAGCAGCCCGCGCTCCAGGACTCCGGAGGGCACCGACGGGTCGCCGACCGCGCCCAGCAGGATCGCGTCGTGCGCCTTGAGCTGCTCCAGCTCCGCGTCCGGCAGGGTCTCACCGGTCTCGTGCCAGCGCTTGGCGCCGAGGTTGTACTCCTTGGTCTCCAGCTTCACGTCCTGGGGAAGGACGGCGGAGAGGACCTTCAGGCCCTCGGCCACCACCTCCTGGCCGATTCCGTCACCGGGGATCACTGCGAGACTGATGCTGCGAGACATGACGGAAACCCTACTCTGCCGTCCATAGAATGACACGCGACGTCCGCATGGCGGACGTGGCGCGTACTCGCCGGGCACCGCCGCGCCCCGCGGCCGCGCCCGATCGGCGCCAACCGTCCGCGCACGCCGGAGCGCGCGCCTGATCCACGGTGACGGGGTGTCGGAGGACGCCGCTCCCCGCCCGCGCCGTCGGACGGAGGCAGCACGACGGCAGGGCGGGCCGGGCCGGCGCGGTGCGCCGAAGGGGCGGCGGGCGGATCGCTCACCACACCATCGCTCGGACGGCCAGATAGGCCAGGCGCCGCAGACGGCTGATCCGCCGGGGCACGACCAGTGCGCTCATCGCGGCTCGTGCCCCGTCGAGCCACCGTTGTCACGGCGGTCCAGCGCGCGCTGGAGGGCCTCCGCGGCGTTCTTGCGGGCAGTCTCGTCCATGGTGAACAGCTCCTGGAGAAGAAGAGGAGGGTTGTGTCGCCATAGAACGGGGCGGGGAGCGGCGCTGCAGGGGGTGACCTGCGTGCGGTGCGCGGCCCTCGTCCGCCGGTCGCTGGTGGAGCGAGACGTTCGGCTTCTACAAAGCTAGGGCAGCGCAGCCGATCTGTCTCCACAATTACTCGGACTTCCTACTATCTGAGACGGCGAAGGCCCGGCGCCCCGCGGATCGCGGGTGCCGGGCCCTGCCCCTTGCGGGCTCGTCCGGGTGACGCGGAGGTCAGCCCATGTGCGGGTAGCGGTAGTCGGTCGGCGGCACCAGGGCCTCCTTGATCGAGCGGGTCGACGTCCACCGCAGGAGGTTCTGCGCGGCGCCGGCCTTGTCGTTGGTGCCCGAGGCGCGGCCGCCGCCGAAGGGCTGCTGGCCCACCACGGCGCCGGTGGACTTGTCGTTGATGTAGAAGTTGCCCGCGGCGAAGCGCAGCTTCTCCATGACGTGGGCGACGGCGGCCCGGTCACGGGCGATGACAGAGCCGGTCAGCGCGTACGCGGCCACCGATTCCATCTGGGTGAGCATCGCCTCGAAGGCGTCCTCGTCGGCGTCGTCGTACACGTACACGCCGAGGACCGGGCCGAAGTACTCCTCGCGGAAGATCTCGTTCTCCGGGTCGGAGGAGACCAGCACGGTCGGCCGGACGAAGTAGCCGACGCTGTCGTCGTAGGTGCCGCCGGCGACGACCTCGACGGTCGGGTCGGACTTGGCGCGGTCGATGGCGGCCTTGTTCTTGGCGAAGGCGCGCTCGTCGATCACGGCGCCGATGAAGTTCGACAGGTCGGTGACGTCACCCATGGTGAGGCCGTCGACCTCGGCCGCGAACTCCTCCTTGAAGCCGTTCTCCCACAGGGAGCGGGGGATGTAGGCGCGGGATGTGGCGGAGCACTTCTGGCCCTGGTACTCGAAGGCGCCGCGGGTCAGCGCGGTCCTCAGCACCGCCGGGTCGGCCGAGGGGTGGGCGACGACGAAGTCCTTGCCACCGGTCTCGCCGACGATCCGCGGGTAGGAGCGGTACTTCTCGATGTTGTCGCCGACCGTCCGCCACAGGTGCTGGAAGGTCCGGGTGGAGCCGGTGAAGTGGATGCCGGCCAGGTCCGGGTGCTCCAGGGCGACCTCGGAGACGGCGATGCCGTCGCCCGTGACCAGGTTGATGACGCCCCTGGGCAGCCCGGCCTCCTCCAGCAGCTCCATCAGCAGCACGGCGGCGTGCGTCTGGGTCGGGGACGGCTTCCATACCACCACGTTGCCCATGAGCGCCGGGGCGGTCGGCAGGTTGCCGGCGATCGCGGTGAAGTTGAAGGGCGTGATCGCGTAGACGAAGCCCTCGAGCGGGCGGTGGTCGAGGCGGTTCCAGACGCCCGGGGCGTTGGCGATCGGCTGCTCGGCCAGGATCTGGCGGGCGAAGTGCACGTTGAAGCGCCAGAAGTCGACCAGTTCGCAGGGGCTGTCGATCTCGGCCTGCTGCGCGGTCTTGGACTGGCCGAGCATCGTGGAGGCGGCGATCGTCTCGCGCCAGGGGCCGGCCAGCAGGTCGGCGGCGCGCAGGATGATGGCGGCGCGGTCGTCGAAGGACATGGCGCGCCAGGCCGGGGCGGCGGCCAGCGCGGCCTCGATCGCGTCGCGGGCGTCGTCCTGGGTGGCGTTGGCGTAGGTGCCGAGGCGGGCGCCGTGGTTGTGCGGCTGCACGACGTCGAAGCGCTCGCCGCCGCCCATCCGCTTCACGCCGCCGATGGTCATGGGCAGCTCGACCGGGTTCCCGGCCAGCTCCTTCAGCTTCGCCTCCAGCCGGGCCCGCTCCGGGCTCCCCGGGGCGTAGGAGTGCACCGGCTCGTTCACCGGGGCGGGGACCTGGGTCACAGCGTCCATGGAAGACATCTCCTTGTGTCCTTGTGGGGTCGTGGGCTCAGCGGGTGGGGAGGAAGGACCGCAGGAAGAAGGCCAGGTTCGCCGGCCGCTCCGCGAGACGCCGCATGAAGTACCCGTACCAGTCTGCTCCGTAGGGGACGTAGATGCGCATGCGCTCGCCCTCCTCGGCCAGGCGCCGCTGCTCGGCGGTACGGATGCCGTACAGCATCTGGAACTCGTACGAGCCCTGCTTGCGGCCGTGGCGGTGGGCGAGCTCCTGGCTGATGGAGATCAGCCGCGGGTCGTGGGACCCGATCATCGGGTAGCCCTCGCCCGCCATGAGGATCTTCAGGCAGCGCACATAGGCGCGATCGACCTCGGCCTTGTCCTGGTAGGCAACGTCGGCGGGCTCCTTGTAGGCGCCCTTGACCAGGCGCACCCGGGAGCCGGCGACGGCGAGGTCGCGGGCGTCCTCCTCGGTGCGGAAGAGGTACGACTGCAGGACGGCGCCGGTGCCGGGGTGGCGCCGGCGCAACTCGGCGAGGATCGCGAGGGTGGAGTCGACCGTGGTGTGGTCCTCCATGTCCAGCGTGACGGTGGTGCCGATCTCGCTCGCCAGCTCTGCGACGGGCCGGACGTTCTCCAGCGCGATGTCGTGTCCGCCGGCCGGAAGGGCCTGCCCGAAGGCCGACAGCTTCACGGAGACCTCGGCGCGGGCGCCGAGGCCCTCGGCCATGAGGGCCTCCAGCAGCCGCAGATAGGCGTCGCGGGTCGCGAGCGCGGTCGCCTTGTCCGTCACGTCCTCACCGAGGTGGTCGAGGGTGACCTCCAGGCCGGAGGCGGTCAGCGAGCGCACGGTGTCCATGGCGGGCGCCAGTTCGTCACCCGCGATGAAGCGGTTCACCACGGGTCGGGTGATCGGTGCGCCCGCGACGACGCGGCGCATACGGTCGCTGCGCGAGGCGGCGAGCAGCACGGGACCCAGCACGGTCTCCTCCTGGATGAAGGGCTGCCGGGGGCAGGCAGCGTCGCCGTGAAATCTAGGATTCACCTACCCCGCCCGCCATCGACAGCTGTCACGCATCCGATCGGCGTCCCTCATACAGATGTATGAGGGACAATGGCGGCGTGCGCGGTGACTACCAGGAGCTGGTCGACGAGGTCTCGGCGCTGCTCGGCGCCCCCGCGACCCTGGAGGACCGCGACTTCCGGCTGATCGCCTTCGGCGCGCACGACAGCGACGACGACAGCGCCATGGACCCGGTGCGCACCCGGTCGATCCTCACCCGCCGCTCCACCGCCGAGGTCCGCTCGTGGTTCGAGCGCTTCGGCATCGCCCGCGCCACGGCACCGGTCCGTATCCCCGCGCACCCGGCCGCGGGGGTCTTTCGGCCCCGGCTGTGCCTGCCGGTGCGGCACGGCGGCGTGGTGCACGGGTACGTGTGGCTGCTGGACACCAGCGGGCCCACCGAGGCCCAGCTGGAGGCGGCCATGTCGGTGGCGGCCCGCATCGGCGCGCTGCTCGCCGCCGAGTCCCGCGCGGGCGCCGACGCCGGCCGGGCGCTGGGCCGTCTGCTCGGCTCCGCCCCCGGGCCCGGCCGCACGGCCGCCCGCGCGGCGCTCGCGGCCGCGCTCGGCCCGGACGCGGACGAGGCCCACGCGGTGGTGTGCGTTCTGCCCTGGTCCGGCGGCGACGGCGACGCCCCGGGGCCGCGCGGCGTGCCGGGCGCCGCCGCGCTGTGCGTGGTGCCG
>NZ_JBYIQP010000116.1:0-13920 GCF_057707665.1 Actinacidiphila sp. bgisy167
AGGAGTGGGGGCGACGGGACCTCCGCACCGCCGACGCGCGCCGTCACCGCCGGGGAGGCCGGCGCGGGGGCCCGGCGAGCAAGGAGCCGGGCAGCGATCTCATCCGCCGGCCGGCGGGGAATCGTGCGGCGGCGTACCAGCCCGCGTGGGCGAGGGCCGCGCCGGCGAGTGCGTCGAGCACATAGTGGTTGGCGGTCAGGACGACGGTGGCGTCCATGGACACGGTGAGCACGACGGCGAGGACCCGGAGCCATATCCGCCGGGTGGCGGCGAGGACCGCGAGCGTCATGAGGAGGTTCCAGCCGACGTGCAGACTCGGCATCGCCGCGTACTGGTTGGTGAAGGCGGGCGGCTGCAGCACCCGGTAGGCGTGGGACTGCTGTGTCACGGTGTCCGTCATGCCGGGTGCCGCCAGCCGTGGCGGGGCCACGGGGTACGCGGCGAAGACGGCGAGCCCGGCCGCGCCCGACGCGAGCATCGCCCCGGCGGTCCGGGTGTACACCTCAGGGTGCCGGGAGAGCAGCCACAGGAGGGTGACCGCGATGACCGGCCAGTGGCCGAAGATATAGATCCAGTTGAGGACCCGTGTGACGGCCGGATCGCCCACGACCAGCTTCTGCAGCGAGGATTCCCAGTCCAGGTGCAGGAACCCCTCGGCGGCCCGGACCCGGTCGGCGTTGCGCAGGGCCGATCCCGGGGAGCTGTCGGTCAGGCCCCGGACGCCGAAGTAGGCGATGACGGCGGCCACGACGACGGCGACGCGCGGGACGAGGCGGGACGTGGCGGAGACCGGCGGCCCGGCATGGGTCGCACGGCAGGAGACGGCGTCGTACGCCAGGTGGCGGGCGCGGTGCGCGTAGGGCGCGATGACGCTCATCGCGAGGCCCGGAAGCCCTGCCGGTCACTCTGGGTGGCCGGACGGGAAGCCGCGCGGCCATCGTCTCCAGCGAGCGGGGCCCGCCACAGCGGGACGACGATCCGGGTGCCGTCGGTGTTTCTGCCACTGCCGTCCGAGGAAGGAAGCGGGCCGTTCATTTCTGCCTCCGGTTCAGTTGCGATCGAACGCATGGCGACAACCGGGAGCCTCGTTCCTTGTATTCCGTCGCGTCGCGGTGGGGAAGATCACAGAAGGCCGCAGCGATGCCCGCGAGGCGTCGGGTCCGGGGATCGGAAGCAGTGGATTCCCTTCCCGCTGCGCTCAGGGAGATCTGACGACCCGTCCGGCACAGCGCGTCGCTCCTGTTGGGGAGTGGTGTGCCGTTGTGGAGTTGACAGGGCGAGACGTTCGGAATTTACTTGATGATGCAAGCAGTTTGGGCGCTCCAGCGCTTTCCGGCGCAGAAAGGCCCCGGCAGCGCCGGGCATTCTCGGGAACTTCCTTTCGGTGACGGGGAATTCACTTCCACCGGCACGGATTCCGCCGTCTTGCCCCGGGCGCGGCGGAATGGCGGGAAGTGCCGGGCGGGAATCCGGCCGTGGGCTGGGCCGCTGTGGCGACACTCGTTGCGCGTCGCACCCGGCGGCGACGGGGCAGGTGCCCGCCACGCGCGCGACCGATGGAATCACTATGAGTGTTTTCTCTTGTCGGCTTGGCGTCCCCGCGGACGCAGGCGGTAGGCGTCCCCCAGCGCGCGACAGGGTCACGCCGCGAGATGCCGGGGCAGGACGAAACGGCCGCCTGCGGGGGCGTACCAGGGGTGCGGGGCTGGACCTCCCGCCCCGCACCCCCGAGGATGGGGTGTCGTGAAGAGTAGCGTGGCCGACGCCGACGCCCTGGCCCGGCAGGCGCACGAGGGCCAGACCGACCGCATCGGCGTCCCCTACATCGAGCACGTCCGGGCGGTCGCGGCGGGGCTCGCCGCCTTCGGCCCGGATCTGCAGATGGCCGGGCTCCTGCACGACGTCATCGAGGACACGTCCTGGACCGCCGGCCGGCTGCGCGCCGCCGGTGTACCGGACCGAGTCGTCGCCCTCGTCGAGCAGGTCACCAACCAGCCGGGCCTGTCCTACGAGGAGAAACTGCGGCGGATCGCCGGCTGCCGCGACGCGGCCCTGGTGAAGATAGCCGACAACGCCCACAACAGCCGTCCGGACCGGGTCGCGCGGCTGGACGAGGCCGAGCGGCTGCGGCTGGCCGCCAAGTACCGCCGCGCGCGGGAGATCCTGTGGCCCGCGGTGCCCCGCCAGGACGTCGCCACGATCCTCGAGGCCGTCAACCCGGCACTGCTGCGCGATCTTCCGCCGGCCGGCGGATCGCGTTGACCACCCGCTGCAGGCTGGCCAGCCAGATCGCGGCGTCGACGGCGTAGTACAGCAGCGGGTCGGGCGCCCGGCCGCCCGAGGCGGCGCAGACGTCCGCGATCACGGTGCGGTCCGTCGGTACGCTCCGGTCCGGAGGCTCGACGGGTGGCGGGCGCATGGACCCCGAGCGCAGGTCGTACGTCAGCGGCAGGGCGGTCAGTCGCAGATGGCGCGCCGCGTCCCGCAGGTGCGCGGCGCTCAGCGGCCACGCCGCGAGGGCGCCGGGCGGACAGTGGTCGGCCAGGGTCTGCCCCATGGTCAGCACCCGGTTTCCGGCCAGCATGATCGCCTGGAAGTCCGTCGGCGGGGGAGGCCCCGCCCCGTCGGTGTCGCGTTCGGAGGCGAACTGCGCGTAGCTCGCCTCTGCGATCAGCTGGGCGAGGCGCGTCCTGTGAAGAACGTCGCCGATCGTGCCAGTGCCGGTGATGCAGTCGGTGATCTCGGTGACGGCCCGGGTGCTCTGGTCCAGCAGCCGCGAACAGGCCCGCCCCAGCTCACCGGTGCCGCCGCGCGGCCAGGCCAGCAGGCCGACGAGGACGCCGGTCAGGGCGCCCGCGACGACGTCCGCGATCCGGAAGGCGGCGAGTTCGGGACCCGCCGGGGCGATCTGGGTGAAGGCGGTGGCCACGGCGACCGTGAAGAACGCCTGCCCCCACCCGAGTCCGAGCAGTGTGCTCGCGGTGAAGGCCAGGAAGAACACCGGCGGCATCGCGACCGCGTACACCGGCGTGTGCTCGCCCGCGAGGATCAGCAGCACCGCCGCGGCGCCGGCCCCCACCAACGTGCCCCGCACCGCGGGGACCACGGTCGTACGGGTGCCGGCGGCGCTGGTGCGCATCACCGTCAGCGTGGTCAGCAGCGCCCAGAAGCCGTGCGACAGGTCGAGCCCGCCCGCGACCAGCCGTGCCGCGGCGAGTGCCAGCGCGATGCGCACGGCGTTCTGGAAGTAGACCGAGCGCGGCGTGAGATGGGCCCGCAGCCGGTGCCCGTACAGCGCGGTGGCCGGCTGCCCCGCGTACCAGAACGGTCCCGGCCGGCCCGCGGGCCGGGCAGGGGCGGGCGATACGGGGGCGCCGAGGGCGATGCGCACGGTGGTGACCAGGAAGGAAGCGGTGTACGTGATGTCGAGCGCGATCGCCCCGTCCCGGACAGTCGTCGCCGAGGACGCCCCGGCCACCGGCCGTCGCACCCGGTGCTCCTCGAAGGCGGCCGCGGCCGCCGCGCACGGGGTGCCCAGGGGCGGCGGGGCCTCGCCCCGCAGGGCCCGCGCGGCGCTGTGGCAGGCGGTGGCCGAGGCCAGCAGCATGCGCGACCGCACGGGGTCGGGAGCCGGTGTGCGGTGCACCGCGTCCTCGGCCAACTGCCCGGTCTGCGCCAGCAGGTGGCGCGCGTAGGCCGCCCCCTGGGACAGCGCCCGGTCGCGCGATCCCGCGGACGCCGGGCGCTCGTCCTGCGGTACGTGGCTCATACGCAGTCGCTGCGCCGTCTCCAGCAGCCGGTCCAGCCGCTCGGACGCCACCGGCGGCTCCAGCGCCAGCGACTGCAGGGCACGCCCCGCCGTCTCGCACGCGTCGGCGAGCCGGTCCTGGTAGCGTCCCGGCGACGGCTGCGGCCACACGCACACCTCGGCCGCCGCCATCAGCAGCACGCCGGCGGCCAGTCCGCACAGGCGCAGCCCCAACGTCTCCGGCTGGTACGGGGGGAAGCACGGCAGGATGTAGAACAACTGCAGGCCGTTGGCGAGCCCCACCAGCTTGGGGCCGCCCACCCCCGCGTACGTCACCGCGAATCCGACCCCGAGCATCCCGAGGGCCGCCGCCCAGTCGCTCACGGCCAGGACCGTGCCCAGGGCCACCATCAGCGCGGCCACCGGCAGCGAGGCCAGCAGCGCCCGGGCACGCTCGCCCGGCGTACCGGGCACATGAGACAGGGCGCCGGAGGCGACGGAGCCGAAGAGGGCGTAGATCGCCGCGATCGGGTCGTCGAAGACGTAGCGCGCCACGTAGAAGCTCAGGCACGCCACCAGCGTCACCCGCGCGGAGCGGCGCACCGCCTGAAGACCGGGATCACGGGCCCGCACCCACTCCAGCCCACCGCGATCGGGCACCCGCGGCCTCCTCGCTGCTCAGGTCCACGCCATGCCGGACCCCTTCAGATCACGGTAGGCCCGGGAGGACCGCCCGGCCACCGCGCCGCCCGGCCGCGGCCGGGCCTCACAGGCGCACGGTGACCAGCGCGATGTCGTCCGTCGTGTCGCCGTATGCCCCGAGCCGGGCCAGCAGCGCGTCCGCGAGCTGCTCCGCGGCGAGCCCGGGCGTCTCGGCGAGCGCGGTGGTCAGCCGGGCCAGACCCGCGTCGATGTCCTCACCGCGCCGTTCGATCAGCCCGTCGGTGTAGAGCGCCAGCGTGTCCCCCGGACGGTAGGGCACCGTCGCCTGCGGCCGGGTGCCGTGGTGGAGCCGGGCGCCCAGGGGCGGGTCGGTGGCCTGGTCCAGCAGTTCGCAGCGGCCGTCGCCGTGGAGCAGCACCGGAGGCGGATGCCCGGCGCTGCTGTAGCTGATGCTGAGCCGTTCCTTGTCGATGAGCGCGCTGACGGCGGTGGTGGCGACCGCGCCATCGACGGAGCGGGCGTACATGCCGACGACCTCCAGGGCCTTCGCCGGACCGCCGACGGTGCGCATCGCCGCGCTCAGCGCGCTGCGCAGCATCCCCATGACGCTGGCGGCCGCCAGACCGTGGCCCACGACGTCGCCGACCGCCACCGCGTAGCTGGACGGCGAGAGGTTGACCACGTCGTACCAGTCGCCGCACACATTGAGCGAGCCCGCCGCCGGCAGGTAGCGCACCGCGATGTCCCCGTGCTCGGCCAGGTCCGGCGAGTGGAGCATGGCCTCCTGCAGCGTCAGGGCGACCTTCCGCTCGCGGGCGTGGGCCTCGCGCAGCTGGTCGTTGAGGCGCTGCAGTTCGCGGGCCCGCACGTACAGCTCGGCCTCCATGGCCTGCTCCCGCCTGCTCAGGTCGCCGCCCTGCAGTATGTGCCGGTGCCGGCGGGCCTGGACGAACGCCGTCACGTCCTCCACCCGGTGGATGATCCACTCCACGGAGCCGTCCGGCCCGAATACGGGGGTGTTGATGGGACTCCACCAGCGCTCATCGAACCTCCCGGGCTCGGCCACCACCGGGATGTCGTACCTCTGCAGCGCCATCGTGTCGGCCTCGCGGGAGGTGAGGACGCGGCGCAGCGAGGCTCTGAGGTTGCGCACCCCGTCGGCCATCGGGTCGGCGGGGTTGTCCGGGAACGCGTCGAAGATGCACTGCCCGATCAGGTCCGGCCGGGTGCGTCCGGTCACCTCCAGGTACGCCCGATTGACGCACACGATGACCAGATCCGCGTCCAGTATCAGGTTGGGAGTGGGCGTCGCCTCGAAAAGCGCCGCGTAGTCGACCGGCGGTGTCACCGCGGTGCGCCGCTCGTCGTCCCCCTTGTCGGGCAGGGTCACCCCACCAATCTATAAGAGGCCGCGCGGATGGGCGGGCCGGCGTCGGGGGTCGACGGCTCTCGCCCGGCGGCGGTGTCGTCGGTCGCCGCAGCTGCGCTGGGTCTGCCTTCTCCGCCGTGCCGGACTCGGCCCTCGCCTCGCTCCCTGCCGCACCCGCCTGTCCGCGCTGCCTCCAAGCCGTCCGGACACCTCACCTGTCGTCGATACGGCAGCCGGGCAGGGCCGGCCGCGCGAGGAGTCGCGCGGCGCGGGGCGGGCGCCGCAGAGCGGCCCGCACGCGTCCGCTCCCGCGACTGCGGCCCCCGCGCCGACCGGGCGGCGACAGCGGCACCGGCGCGGCCCGGCGGCGGCACCGCCCGGGGCGGTGCCGCTCCGGCCCGAGCATGAAGGATCCGGCCGGGGGAAGGCGCGGTCGCGGACAGAAGGACTCGTCAAGGAGGTGCCCATGTCGGCTTCGACGGCTCACGCCGACCCGTCGGGAGCTCTGCGGACCGATGTACCGGCCCGCCTGGACCGGTTGCCGTGGACCCGCTGGCACTGGCGCATCGTGATCGGCCTCGGCACCGTGTGGATCCTCGACGGCCTCGAGGTCACCATCGTCGGCAACATCGCGGGCCGGCTGGCCGAGCGGGGCAGCGGCATCGACATCAGCACCGCTCAGGTCACCACGCTGGCGGCCGCGGTGTATGTCGCGGGAGCCTGCATGGGCGCGCTGTTCTTCGGCAGGCTCACCGACCGCCTCGGCCGCAAGAAGCTGTTCATGGTGACCCTGGCCGTCTATCTCGCGGCCACGGCGGTCACCGCGGTCTCGTGGAGCGCCTGGTTCTTCATCCTGTGCCGCTTCTTCACGGGATTCGGCATCGGCGGTGAGTACGCCGCCATCAACTCGGCGATCGACGAGCTCATTCCCGCGCGGGTGCGCGGCAGGGTCGATCTGATCATCAACGGCAGCTTCTGGATCGGTGCCGCCGGGGGCGCCTTCGCCTCCATCGCGCTGCTCGACACCTCGCTGTTCGCCACCGACGTCGGCTGGCGGCTCGCCTTCGGCATCGGCGTCGTCCTGGGCATGGCCATCCTGCTGGTACGTCGTCACGTGCCGGAGAGCCCGCGCTGGCTGTTCACCCACGGCCGCGCCGAGGAGGCCGAGCGCCTGGTCGCGGACGTGGAGCGCACGGTCGCCGAGGAGAGCGGAAAGCCCCTTCCGGAGCCGGGCGGGAGCATCCTCATCCGCCCCCGCGGCGAGCTCGGCTTCCTCACCATCGCCCGCACCGTCACCCGAGCGTACCCGCGCCGCACTCTGCTCGGCCTCGCGCTCTTCTCCGGCCAGGCATTCCTCTACAACTCCGTCACCTTCGGCTACGCCGTCATCCTCACCACCTTCTTCGACGTGCCGAACGGCGACACCGGCTACTACTTCGCCGTCATCGCGGTCGGCAACTTCCTCGGCCCGCTGATGCTCGGCCGCCTCTTCGACTCGGTGGGCCGCAAGCCGATGATCACCGGCAGCTATGTCGGTTCCGGCCTGCTGCTGTTCGGCACCGCCTACCTGTTCCAGCGTGGCGCCCTCGACGCGGTGACGATGACGGCCTGCTGGACCGCGGTGCTCTTCCTCGCTTCGGCGGGCGCGAGCGCGGCCTATCTGACAGTCAGCGAGATCTTCCCGCTGGAGACCAGGGCACTGTGCATCGCCTTCTTCTACGCTGTCGGCACCGCCATCGGCGGCATCACCGGTCCTCTCCTCTTCAACGGCCTGGTCAGCAGCGGGGAACCCGGTGACACCACCCTCGCCTTCTGCCTCGGCGCCGGTCTGATGACGCTCGCGGGCCTGGTCGAGGCAGCCATCGGTGTCCGCGCCGAGGGCCGCAGTTTGGAGTCCCTCGCCGCCCCTCTCAGTGTCGTCGAGGAACCGGGGAAGGGCTCCGACGCTGTCGGCGCGCGTTCCTGAGGCGCCGCCCCGGACGGCGGGCGGGAGCGCGGCGCGCGGGGCGTCGTGGTCTCCCGCCCGCAGTCTTGTACGGACGTGCCGCGACGCTCACAGGCACCCTTGGGCGTAGAGGTCGCGCGGATGGGCGGGCCGGCGTCGCGGGTCGATGGCTCTCGCCTGGCGGCGTTGTCGTCGGTCGCCGCAGCTCCGCTGCGTCTTGCTTCTCCGCCTTGCCGGACTCGGCCCTCGACCCGCTCCTTTCTCCACCCCGCCTATCTGCGCGACCTCTTGGACCACCGCTACAGTGCGCCGCGTTCCACGCAGCCGCGCAGGAAGGAGGCCTGCCCGGCGTGCTGCAGATCGTCCGACACCACGCTGACCAGGCGTACCGCGAGGGTCACCGGCGGATTCCAGCTGGTGTCGACGATGCGAGGGAAGTCCGCCTCGTGCAGGGTCCGCAGATAAACCAGCGTCCGCTCGTACACGGCGTCGTGGTAGCCGGTCAGCAGCTCGCCCGACTCCACGCGCAGCGCGGCGACGTCCTCGGGGCGATGGCCGTACCCCGTCTCGAGCGGTGCGAACGGCAGGCCGAAGCGGTCGGCCCAGCCGCCGGCGGTCCACTGCTGTTCGGTGCCCGCGACGTCGGCCACATGGTCGTCCTGAATCCGCGTGAGGTGCCAGATGAGCCAGGCGATCGAATTCGCCCCCTCGTCGGGCCGTGCGTGCAAGCCTTCCGGAGACATGCCGGCGACGGCCTCGTGCACGGTCTCCCGAATCCTGCCGAAGGCGTCGGCGAGCAGATCCGCGCTCTTCATGCGTGCTCCCTCGGTTGCTGTGCCAGGTGTCCCGGTGTGCCCTCTCGCCACGGTAGTGCCCGGGCAGCGATCCCGCGGTCGTCGCAACCTGTCCAGGGGCCCGTGGCCGCGGCGGTCATACCGATGCGATGTGGCCGGTGCCGGCCTGGCACAGGGGCGCAGTGGACCTGGGCGGTGCTCGGGCGAGCGGCACTCTGCCGTGGCGGATGTCCGCTGCCGCGGTTGTCGCCCATACGGATCACCGGGCGAGCGCCTGTGGATTCGGCATGGGACAGTGGCGGTGCTGCCGTCGGCGAACGCCGGGGCGCTGCCATCGCCCGTGCTCAGCGGGTCAGCGGCCGAGAAGAAGCCACCTCAGCGGTCCGCCGGGAGGGATCCGTGCAGCCGGCCACGAAGGCCGACGGCGACGATGACCACAGAGCCGCTGTGCGTCAAGGCGCACAGCGGCTCGAGGCCGTCCGGCGGGCCCTGCCGGGCATGTCGGCGAACCTTGGGGCGACCCCGGGACCCGTCACCCTCCTCGATGGCCCGGGTATGACCGGGGCCGGCGTCTCCGGGAACCTCAACATGCAGCACGTGTCGGCGTGTTGTCGCCGGTCGCGGCAGTTCCGCTGCGCCGCCCCAACCGGACGTCGCGCCGGTGGCCCGCCATCCGGTCGGCTCGGCCTCGGCAGCCGTTTCCGGTGCCGTGGCCGCCGTGTGCGCCCGCGGAGGGTCGTGCCGGCGCTGCGGTGCTGCTTCGCGGCCCGTGGCACGAGCCGGGGACGCTTGCGGCCGGCCGAGCCGTACGTCAGCGGATCGCGAGGACCAGGGTCACGACGTACTGCTCCTCCACCATGCCGTCGGGGAAGTGCCGTGCAAGGCGCTCCCGTTCGGCGTCGAGGAAGGCCCGGGCGCGTTCCTCGCCGAGCACCAGGAACGCCGACTGGGTCCCGAGGTTCGCCAGGTGCACCTCGACGGGCACCCGACGGGACCACGGCACCCGGCGCTCGGCGAAATCCGGACCCTCCGGAAGCCGACCCGAGCGGGGGTGGGCCAGTGCTCCGGAGAAGTCGCGCAGCCGCTCCTGCTCCGCGGCGATCCACGGCACCGACAGGTCGGGATCGTTGCGCCACAGCGCGAACGCCCCCCCGGGCCGCAGCGCCCGCAGGGCCTCGGGCACCGACCGTCCCGGATCGGTCCAGTGCCACGCCTGGGCGTACGTCACGAAGTCGAAAGCGCCGGATGCCAACGGCAGCCGGTCGCCGTCCCCGCGGACGAGGGCCACGTCCGGCAGGTTGCGGCGCAGCTCCGCGGCCATACCGTCACCCGGCTCGACGGCCACGACCCTGGCGCCGCGCCCGCGCAGCAGCGCGGTGGCGATGCCCGTCCCCGCGCCCACGTCGGCGAGCAGGGAGCCGCGCAGCGCGCGCCCCGCCAGCTCCTCGACGGCGTCGAAGAGGGCGGGCGGGTAGGAGGGGCGGTTCGCGGCGTAGAGTCCGGCGGCACGGTCGAAGGAGCGGGCACGAGGGGAAGGCGTCATGACCCCATGATCCCTCGCCCCGCGCCAGCGCCGCGGGGCGGTCCCGCCCGGTGTCCGGGCCGGTGCGCCCGGGCGGCCAGTCCGCGGCGGGACGGATCCACCGCGTGGCCGGGAACACGGGGACGCCGACGACGACCAGCGGCTAAGCGGGGCCGAAGTCGCCGCGCCGCCGTCGATCGCTCCCCAGCGACATCGGGTCACTCACGGTGCCCGGGCGGGCACCGCCCGGCCCAGCTGCCGCCTGCACCGACCGCCGCCGCAGCGGCATCGCCCGTCCGTGTCCCCGCCGCCTCGCGCAGGCGCTCAGGCGGAGGCAGCCGCCCCGGGCGGCGCGGGGGCCCGGGCGTTCCCACTTCTCGGGGACCACGGCGAAGCCGCCCTCCGGCCCGCTGATCCGGCCGGCCTGTCCCACCCCACGGGCGGCGGGCACAGGTCACCCGGGTACGCCGCCGACAGCGGACCCGGGTGACGAACCCGGCGGCGGCCGGCAGCGGCATGGCGGCCCGCCGCCGGGAGGATCAGTAGCGGAGGACCGCCGCGATCCGGTCGTGCTCCTTGAGGCTGTTTGGCGCCACGAAGCGGACCTCGGCGCCCTTGTCGAGCGCGGTCTCCACCAGTTCGTCCACGATGTCCTCGCGCAGACCCTCCTCGAAGCCGCCCGTCTCCAGGGTGGCGCCGTCCACAGGGACGAGGTGACCATCGCTCAGCCGCACGGCTCGCTGGAAGTCTTCCTCGACCACGACGAGTTCGGCGCGGCCCTCGCACACGGACTCCCACACCTCGTCCAGACCGGCGGCGAAGGTCCTGCGGCTACGGGCGTCCACCAGCCTGCTGTTGATCCGCTCGGCCTCGTGTTCGGCGAACTCCTTCTGCGCGGGTGCGAGTTCCTGAAGCAGCGTCTGCGCCGGACCGTTCACCAGGCCGCCCTTGTGCACGACGGCCACCGCGGCGTCGATGGCGGTGCCGACCTCCCTGAGCAGGGAGACCGCGTCCGGCAGGCCGACCACGTACAGCGGCCGGCCGTCGGCGGCCAGCACCGAGGCCAGCGCGGTGTCGACGGACCGCAGGAAGCGGCGCGTCTCCTCGTCGCGGAAGGTGCTCGGGTGGTCCCCGACCTGCTCCTGCCGCTCGGGGTCCCACTGCACGGGATCGGGCTCCAGCGGGAATCCCTGCGCGTCGTGGGGATGCAGCGTCTGGCCGCTGCCGCTCCACAGGGTGGCCCGGTCGGCCGACACCGTCAGCACCCAGTACGGGCGGGCCCTGGCCTTCGCCGCGACCAGGTTGCGGGTGAGGAAGCTGTCGCTGAGCACCACGCGCTCCGGCACAGGTCGGGGCAGCGTCCAGACCTGGTGGTCCCGTTCGGTTGCGTACATGATCAGCCCGTCCAGCGAGTGGCGCAGATCGACCTCGGCGGCGGCGGCTTTAAGTTGCGTCTTGAGGGCCATCCGGGCCCGGCGGGACGCCTCGGGATCGTGCTCGATCCGGCGCTCGGCCTCAGCGAGGAGATTGCGCAGCCGTACGGCGTCCTGGGCGTTGTCCGGCTCGCGCCGGTGCGTCGGCATGGTCAGCGACACCGCCGGATACGGCCTGGTCGCGCGCAGTTCTCGCAGGGTGCCGACCGTCAGGGCATCGGTTTCCATGATCGCCTCCCTGAGGGGGCCGCGGTAGCTCCCCGCAGGCGGGGAGACCGACCCATACCCCGAGCCTCGCACACCAGCCGGACCGTCGCCTGCCGGGCGGCCCGGCTGCCGGGACGGCCGTGGACGGCCTGGTGACAGCCCGTGGACGGCCCGGGCGGCACAGCCTTCAGGCGCCGTTGCGGTGGTGCGCGCCGAAGCCGGAGTCCCAGGCCCATGTGTGGGTGCAGCCCGGGCACTGCAGATGCACAACGGGCCCCTTGCTCGCCAGCAAGTAGCGCCAGTGCTCGGGGCAGTTGCGGCCGGCGGCGCAGGTGGCGCAGCCCTGGTGGTCCGCGCAGCGCGGGCACGGCACCCAGGCCCGGCGGCCGGGGTCGGCCGTCGGATCAATCGGAAGGCGCACCGTCGTCCTCCCCGGCCGCCGCACGGGGCGGCAGCACGCCGGCGGCCACCAGCGCGCTGAACGCCGCCTCCTGCTCCTCGTCGAGACCGGAGTAGAGGAGCCGGTACGCGGCGTCCTCTCCGCGGAGCACGGCCACCGGGTCCCAGTCGTCGCCGAGGGCGGCGATGACCTCCGCCCGGCGGCGGTTCTCGTGGCCGGTGAAGTCCAGCTCGAACGCGTGGAGGCGGTCCGGGGTGTCGTCGTCGTTCATGTCGCCCCTCCCGGGGCAATCGGGGATGAATGCCCCCTGTGTAACAAAGCGTCGTGCTCGGGGGGAAGCTTTTGCCGTTCCGGTGTGACGAACCGCATGCGGCTCCGGCGCCGGGCAGGGACGCACCAGCGGCGGAGCGCCGGGGGCCGGGCGCCGCTCAGGAGCGCCGGGAGGCCTTGCGGAGAGCCGTCCGGAAGGCGGGCAACGCCTTGCCGGCCGAGGGCAGTTCGACCGCGGCCCCCTGGCCGGCCCGCGTCGCCCCGCCGCTCCCACCGCGCTTCCCGGCCCTCCCGGCCGCACCGTTTCGACGGCCGCGCGACCACCCCCCGGCCGTCGAAACCGGGTGCCGGGAGGGGGCCTTCGGGCGGACGGCGTGCACGGCCCGGCCGAGACGGCGTCCGAAGAGCAGGTAGCTCAGCAGGGCGCCTGCGGTGTTCATGATCACGTCGTCGACGTCGAAGGCACGGCCCCGCACCACCGCCCCCTGCGCCATTTCCACGAGGACCATCACCAGGCCGGTCGTCACCACCACGCGCAGCGCACCGCGGGCCTTCGGCGCCAGCACCGGGAGCAGGACGCCGAAGGGCATGCCCAGCAGCACGTTCCCGCCGACCTGACGTACGGCGCCCGCCACCGTGTACCGCTCGTAGTACTGGCGCAGCGACGCGCCGGGCTGCAGATTGGCGTGGGCCAGCCCCTCCGAGGCGTACGAGGGGGCGAGTGTCGCCCGGGCCAGCACCGCCCCGAAGGCCACCATCGCCAGGAAGGCCAGGGCCATCGCCGCCCACCGGGCCAGGACGGCCAGTGGTGACCGCCGCCCCTCTGCCGTCCCCTGCCGCGTACGCCCGCGTACCGCCCATCGAGCCACGGACTGCCCCCCTTCTTCGTCGCCCCGCTCCGGTCTGCTCCGGTCGTGGTGTCCCCGTGTCACAGACCGGATACCCCGAGCGCTCGCCGGGATGCCGGGTGACCGCCGCGCCGGCCCACCCCGGCGCACGTCGCCTGGCGCCCGCGACGCGCGGTGCGGCTCGATCGAGGCGGCGGTGTCCCGGCGACGTCAGCCGGGCAGCGGGATGCGCATGCTCACCGAGCCCCGCAGATCCAGCCACGCGGCGGACGGCCCGCGCACCAGGCGCAGGATCACGGCGTCGCAACCGGGACAGCGCGCCACCAGGCCGGGGGCGTGGTCGTACACGTGCAGCGCGGCCACCGGACCGGTGAGCCCGCAGCCCGCGCAGCGGCCCACGGCTGTCGTCATGTCCACCGTGAAGATCTCCCGCAGCGGTCCGGCCAGCGCGTTGCCGTCGGTGTAACCGTCCGTGCTCTGTGCGCTCATCCCAGCCTCCCGTCGGTCCGGCCGTTGCGGCGCCCTCCACCCTACGCAGCCGTCGTCCACCCCGCCCGCCAACGCGGCGCCTCGCTCCGGGCCGCCTGAGCGTCCGCATGGGAGCGGCGGGAGGGGCGTGGCTCGGCCCGGCCAGAGCAGCGGATCGCCACCCCGTCGGTCGTGGCTCGAGTCCCACCCGCCCCACTCAGCTCCTGGTGTACGGCCTGATCCCGCAAGACCA
>NZ_JBYIQP010000117.1:0-13889 GCF_057707665.1 Actinacidiphila sp. bgisy167
TACGCGTCGTACTCGTCCAGCGGCGGGCAGGAGCAGACGAGGTTGCGGTCGCCGAAGGCGCCGTCGATGCGGCGGACCGGCGGCCAGTACTTGTCCGCGGCCGACACACCGGCGGGGAAGACGGCCTCCTCACGGGAGTAGGGGTGCTCCCAGTCGCCGCCCAGGGCCGCCGCCGTGTGCGGGGCGTTGCGCAGCGGGTTGTCCTCCGCGGGCCACTCCCCCGAGCCGACCCGCTCGATCTCGCCGCGGATCGCGATCATCGTGTCGCAGAAGCGGTCCAGCTCCGCGAGGTTCTCGCTCTCGGTCGGCTCGATCATCAGCGTCCCGGCCACCGGGAACGACATCGTCGGCGCGTGGAAGCCGTAGTCGATCAGGCGCTTGGCGACGTCGTCGACCGTCACGCCCGTCTCCTTGGTCAGCGGGCGCAGGTCGATGATGCACTCGTGCGCGACGAGCCCGCCCGGGCCGGTGTAGAGCACCGGGAAGTGCGGCTCCAGGCGCTTGGCGATGTAGTTCGCGCTCAGCACCGCCACCTGGGTGGCGCGCTTGAGGCCTTCGCCGCCCATGAGCCGTACGTACGCCCAGGAGATCGGCAGGATGCCGGCCGAGCCCCAGGGCGCCGCCGAGATCGGGCCGACGCCCGTCTCCGGGCCGGCGGACGGCTGGAGCGGGTGGTTGGGCAGGTACGGGGCGAGGTGGGCGCGGACGGCGACCGGGCCGACGCCGGGGCCGCCGCCGCCGTGCGGGATGCAGAAGGTCTTGTGCAGGTTCAGGTGCGAGACGTCGCCGCCGAAGTGGCCCGGCTTCGCCAGACCGACCAGGGCGTTGAGGTTCGCTCCGTCCACGTAGACCTGGCCGCCGGCGTCGTGCACCGCGGCGCAGATGTCGGCGATGTGCTCCTCGAAGACGCCGTGCGTGGACGGGTAGGTGACCATGAGCACGGCGAGCTCGTCGCGGTGCTGCTCGATCTTGGCACGCAGGTCCTCGACGTCGACCTCACCGTCGCCGGCCGTCTTCACCACGACGACCTTCATGCCGGCCATCACGGCGCTGGCCGCGTTGGTGCCGTGGGCGGAGGAGGGGATGAGGCAGACCGTGCGCTGGGAGTCGCCGTTGGCGCGGTGGTAGGCGCGGACGGCCAGCAGACCGGCGAGCTCGCCCTGGGAGCCGGCGTTCGGCTGGAGGCTCACCTTGTCGTAGCCGGTGACCTCGGCGAGGCGCTCCTCCAGTTCGCGGATGAGGGTCAGGTAGCCCTCGGCCTGGTCGGCCGGCGCGAAGGGGTGCAGCGCGCCGAACTCGGGCCAGGTGACCGGCTCCATCTCGGTGGTCGCGTTGAGCTTCATCGTGCACGAGCCCAGCGGGATCATGCCGCGGTCGAGCGCGTAGTCGCGGTCGGCGAGACGGCGCAGGTAGCGCAGCATCGCGGTCTCGGAGCGGTGCTGGTGGAAGACCGGGTGGGTCAGGTAGTCAACCTCGCGGACCAGGGCGGCGGGCAGCGCGTCCTCGGTGGCCGCGTCCAGGGTCTCGACGTCGGCGGTGACGCCGAAGGCACCCCAGACCGCGGCGAGGTCGGCACGGCCGGTGGTCTCGTCGCAGGCGATGCCGACCCGGTCGGCGTCGACCTGGCGCAGGTTGACCCCGGCCTTGTGGGCGGCGGCCACGACCTCGGCGGCACGGCCTGGCACCCGGGCCGTGACGGTGTCGAAGAAGGCGCCGGTGGTCACCTCGACGCCGCCGGCGCGCAGGCCCGCGGCGAGCAGCGCGGCGTAGCGGTGGGTGCGGCGGGCGATCTGCGCCAGTCCGTCGGGGCCGTGGTAGACCGCGTACATGCCGGCCATGACGGCGAGCAGCACCTGCGCGGTGCAGATGTTGCTGGTGGCCTTCTCGCGGCGGATGTGCTGTTCGCGGGTCTGCAGCGCGAGACGGTAGGCCTTGTTCCCGTCGGCGTCGACGGAGACGCCGACCAGTCGGCCCGGCAGGCTGCGGGCGTAGGCGTCGCGGACGGCCATGTACCCCGCGTGCGGGCCGCCGAAGCCCATGGGCACGCCGAATCGCTGCGTGGTGCCGACCGCGATGTCGGCGCCGAGCTTGCCGGGGGAGGTGAGCACGGTCAGGGCCAGCAGGTCGGCGGCCACGGTGACGACGGCGCCGAGCCCGTGGGCCTGCTCGATAACCGGCCTCAGGTCGCGCACGGCGCCGGAGGCACCCGGGTACTGCAGCAGCACGCCGAAGACGCCGCGCTCGGCGATCTCCGCCGGGATGCCCTGGCTGAGGTCGGCGACCACCACCTCGACACCGGTGGGCTCGGCGCGGGTCTCGATGACGGCGACGGTCTGCGGGAAGGTGTCGGCGTCGATCACGAAGACGCCGTCCTTGACCTTGCCGACGCGGCGGGCCAGCGCCATCGCCTCGGCGGCGGCCGTGCCCTCGTCGAGCAGCGAGGCGCCGGAGGTGGGCAGCCCCGTGAGGTCGGCGACGACTGTCTGGAAGTTGAGCAGGGCCTCGAGGCGGCCCTGCGAGATCTCCGGCTGGTAGGGCGTGTACGCCGTGTACCAGGCCGGGTTCTCCATGACGTTGCGCAGGATGACCGGCGGGGTGAAGGTGCCGTAGTAGCCGAGGCCGAGCATGGGCCGCAGCACCTGGTTGCGGTCGGCGAGCGAGCGCAGCTCGGCGAGCACCTCGGGCTCGGTGCGGGCGTCGGACAGGCCGAGCGCTTCAGCGCTCTTGATGGCGTCCGGGACGGCGGCGGAGGTCAGCTCGTCCAGCGAGCCGTAGCCGACCTGCGCGAGCATCTTGGCTTGCGCACCGGCGTCGGGCCCGATGTGGCGCTGCTCGAAGGGGATGCCGCGCTCCAGCTCGGAGAGTGGTATGCGGTTGGCGGTCATCTGCGGAGGCCTCCTGGTCTGGCGCGACACGGCCTCCCCCTCTGTCATCTGAACCTGAGAGCTTCACCGTCCCGCACACGCCGGGGCGGCTTTCACCGTCGGTGAGGACGCGAACGCGCACAGGGGTGCGGCGCCCGTTCCTGCTTTCCAGAGTGACCTCACCCCTGCGGTACGGATGCCTGAGAGATTCCGGGGAGGGTTTGCTCCTTCGGCGCCCGGCGTGCGGTTCACCGCGTCGCCGGGACTCTCCCGCAAGGGGTCAGCAGCCGCCTTCAGCCTACCAGCGCGGTCCGGTGAGGGGGCATGTGACAGTTGCCACCTTTCATGCCTAAATAGGATTAAACGCGACCAGTTGGAGGGACCGTGCAGACCGGTATCGATCCGCGCAGCCTCATCGGACGCAGGGCCTTCGACCGCAACGGAGTGAAGATCGGCATCATCGACGAGGTGTACCTCGACGATGCCACCGGGGAGCCCGAATGGGCCGCGGTGCGCACCGGTCTCTTCAGCCGCGACGCGTTCGTGCCCCTGGACCCGAGCGAGTTCACCGGCGAGGAACTGCGCGTGCCGTTCGACAAGGCACTGATCAAAGACGCCCCCGATTTCGGCGTGGGCCGGCACCTCTCCCCCGAACAGGAGCTCCAGCTCTACCACCACTACGGCATGAGCGGGCCCTCCCTGTCCGGTCCCGTGCCGGAACCGCCGCCGGACCGCGACTTCGGCACGCTGGCAGGCGACAGCTGACATCGCGACGGCGGCTGATCCGGTGGCACCAGCGGCAGCGGCTCCGACGGCTCCAGCTCCGGATCGCCCACCGCGAAGGTCCGCACGCGCCCCGGCGCCGCCGAGCCCGGCTCCTCGAAGCGGACGGTGACCCGGCCCACCCCGCTGCCCTGCACCCACCCGGCGCCGTACTCGCTGTGCCGTACGTCCTGGCCCGGCATCCAGCGCCGCTCCACGGCCCCCGGCTCCGGGGCGCCCGGCGCCGACGCCTCCGGCGCTCCCTCCGAGGTCCCTTCCAGCGCACCCGCCGCTTCCTCCTCCCGTTCCGCCGCCTGGGCGAAGAGGTCCTCCTGCGTGTAGTCGGCGAGTCCGGCGACGCCGACTCCGAGCAGCCGGACGCCGCCCGTGATGTCGACGGCCTCCAGCAGGCGCGCCGCTGTCTCCCGGACCACGGCCAGGTCGTCCGTCGGGGCGCGCAGGGTCTCCGAACGGGTCAGCGTCGTGAAGTCGTACCGCCGCACCTTCAGCACCACCGTGCGGCCCGAACGGCCCGCGGAGCGCAGCCTGCGCACACAGCGGTCGGCCAGCCTGTCCACCTCGAGCCGGACGCGCACCCGGTCGGTGAGGTCGACGTCGAAGGTGTCCTCGACCGAGATCGACTTGCTCTCGCGGTCGGCGACCACGGGCCGCTCGTCGATCCCCAGGGCCATCTGGTGCACATGGGCCCCGTGCGCCTTGCCGAGCAGCCGGACGAGCTCGGCCTCCCCCGCCTCCACCACCTCGCCGACCGTGAGGATGCCGGCCCGTCGCAGGTGCTCCGCCGTCGCGGGCCCCACCCCGGGCAGCGTGCGCACCTGCAAGGGGGCCAGCAGCTCGCGCTCGGTGCCCGGCTCGATGACCACCAGCCCGTCCGGCTTGGCCCGCTCCGAAGCGATCTTGGCCAGGAGTTTGGAGCCCGCCAGCCCCACCGAGCCGGTGAGGCCGGTCGCCGCCCTGATGTCACTTCGCAGCCGCTCCCCCACCGCACGCGGGTCGTCCGCGATGCCGCCCGCCTCCAGGTCGACGAAGGCCTCGTCCAGGCTGAGCGGCTCGACCAGCGGTGACAACCGCGACAGCAACTCCATCACCACATCGCTGATCTGCCGGTACACGGCGAAGCGCGGCACCAGGTAGGCGGCGTTCGGACACAACCGGCGGGCGTGCGCCATCGCCATCGCCGAGTGCACACCGTGCACCCGGGCCTCGTACGACGCGGTCGCCACCACGCCACGGGGCCCGAGGCCCCCCACGACGACCGGCTTCCCCCGCAGACTCGGCTTCGCCGCCTGCTCCACGGCGGCGAAGAACGCGTCCATGTCCAGGTGCAGGATGGTCGGCGCGCTTCTCACAGTCACCGATGGTGCACCACCGGTCCGACATCCGCCGTACACCTGTACGGCGGACGGACGGGTGCTGCGGACGGGTGTGGTGTCGCGACCGCTCAGCCCGCGCGGTTGCGGCGCCGCGCCAGCTCGTCGCCCGGATTGTGGCCGACCAGCGTCTCCCCCGTGTCGACCCGCTCGGAGTGCAGCTGCGACAGAGCGCCCTCGACGTCCCGCCACACCACGCCCACGGCGATACCGAAGATTCCCTGACCGCCCTTGAGGAGGTCGACGACCTCGTCCGGGGAGGTGCACTCGTACACCGTCGCGCCGTCGCTCATCAGCGTCATGCGGGTGAGCTCGGCCGGCCCGCTGGAGCGCAGGTGCTGCACGGCGGTGCGGATGTTCTGCAGCGACACCCCCGTGTCCAGGAGCCGCTTGACGATCTTGAGGACCACCACGTCGCGGAAGCTGTACAGCCGCTGCGTCCCCGAGCCGTACGCGGGGCGGATGCTCGGCTCCACGAGCCCCGTCCGCGCCCAGTAGTCCAGTTGGCGGTAGGTGATTCCGGTGGCCGCGCAGGCGGTGGGCCCGCGGTAGCCGACCTTGTCGCCGGCCCCCTCCGGAAGCTGTCCCGAGGTGTCCCCCGAGCCCCCTCCGGGGGGCGCCGCGGCGTTGCGGGCCAGGGCCCCGCGCATCGGATACGGGCCGCCGAAGGCCGTACCGTCGCCGGTGCTTCTCACGCCGACCTCCCGTCCCTTCGCACCCCTCAGGGCACGCGCACGTGCCATCGGGACTTTCCCTCTCGACGGTAGGCAGTCACTCCGGGTGCGTCAACGATCGCCACGCTCGGCACGCCGAGTGATATCAGCCCCAAAGGTGGTTTCCCGTGTCCACGGTGGGGGTACGGCTGCTCGGATGGCCCCCGCGGGCCTTCACTGGTTGCTGGTGCCGAAGTCCTCGGGCGAGATCTGGTCGAGGAACTCGCGGAACTTCTCGACCTCGTCCTCCTGCTCGTCGGGGATGGCGATGCCGGCGTCGTCCAGCACACCGTCGCTCCCGTAGATGGGGGTTCCGGTACGCAGCGCGAGCGCTATGGCATCCGAGGGACGGGCGCTCACCTCCACGCCGCTGGCGAAGACCAGCTCGGCGTAGAAGACGCCGTCGCGCAGATCGGTGATCCGGACCTCGGTCAGCGTCTGGCCGACGGCCTCGAGCACGTCCTTGAACAGATCATGGGTCAGCGGCCGCGCGGGAGTCATGCCCTGTTGCGCGAAAGCGATGGCGGTGGCTTCCCCCGGCCCGATCCAGATGGGCAGGTAGCGGTCGCCCCCCACTTCGCGCAGGAGCACAATCGGCTGGTTGGAGGGCATTTCGACCCGGACACCCACGACGTCGAGCTCGTTCACACAGCAACCCTAGGCCGTGCCCGGCAGGTTTGGGTAGTCGGGACGGGCCCGGCCGGTCGCCGAATGGGCGCGTCCGGGCCGTACCGGCTCAGAAGAGCCGCACCCCGAGCGCGGACTGCACCAGCGCCGCGTGCAGCCGCACCGACAGCGCCGCCAGCTCCCGCGCGGTGGCCTCCGCGTGCGTCCTGGTCTGCGGATTGCGGTGCCTGCGCAGGGGCGCGACCACCTGTTCCACCAGCCCGGCCTCACGATCGGCGGCCGCCTTCACCGCGCGCAGATGGCGCGGTTCGAGCCCGAAACGGCCGAGATCGGCCACGATCTTTGCGATGTTCACCGTTTCGGCGTCATAGTCGCCCTCAGGGCCGGCCTCCACCAGGCCGTACGCCTCCCACTGGGCGAGTTCGTCCGCTTCGGCGCCCGTGGCGGCCAGGAGTTCCTCCCTGCCGATGCGCAGCGCCGCCGGCGCCTCCCGTTCCACCGTGCCGACCTCGAGCAGCTCCCTGGACTCCCCGGAGGCCGGGGACGGCAGCGGCAGGGGTTCCCCGCGATCGAGGGCGTCGAGGTGGTCGCGGATCACTTTGAGCGGCAGGTAGTGGTCGCGCTGCATGCGCAGCACGTGCCCGAGCCGTTCCACGTCCCGGACGGTGAACTTCCGGTACCCCGAGGGGGTGCGTTGCGGCTCCACCAGCCCCTCCGCCTCCAGGAAGCGGATCTTGGAGATGGTGACCTCGGGGAACTCCTCCCGCAACTCGTTGAGCACCGCTCCGATGCTCAGCAGCCGGTCGTCCGCGGTGGCGGTGCCGTTGCCGGCACCGCCCGACGGTGTACGAAGCATGAACCTTCCCTCGCGGGTCAGGCGCCCCACTGGCTCGCGTAGAAGACCAGTCGGTACTTGCCGATCTGCACCTCATCGCCGCTGGACAGGGTCACCGAGTCGATCCGCTCCCGGTTGACGTAGGTGCCGTTCAGGCTGCCGACGTCGGAGACGGTGAAGGAACCGTCAGGTGCGCGCCGGAACTCCACGTGGCGCCGCGAGACGGTGACGTCGTCCAGGAAGATGTCGCTCTCCGGGTGGCGGCCGGCCGTCGTCAGCTCACCGTCCAGGAGGAAGCGGCTCCCCGAGTTGGGACCACGGCGCACGACGAGCAGCGCGGAGCCCGGGGGTAGCGCGTCGACCGCCGCCTGGGCCTCCGGGGACAGCGCCGGCAGCGCGGTCTGTCCCGTCGCCTCCGCCTCGTACGCCTCGATCCCCGAGATGGAGATCGTGGACGTGGTCTCGGAGGCGCGCTCGGACGGCACTCCGGCACGCAACGGCGCGCCGCAGTTGGAGCAGAAGCGGCTCGCTTCCGCGTTCTGGAACCCGCACCGCGCACAGACCGGCAAGGACCCTCCACCCGTGACAGAGGCTGATGGTTGCTGGAAACCTATGCGCCCCGCAGCCGCAGGGTCAACAGAAACCGCGCCAGGACCGCCCGAAATGTCACCACCCGGAGCAGCGACGCCGTCACGGAACAGCGGGCGCTCCTCGCTCTGCTCCTCCCCCTGCGCGTGCCGCGGCGCGCGGTGACGCGCCGTGGGGCTGTCACCAGCCGGACGCGAACTCTTGCCGAACCACTTACCGAACAACTTCACGGGCGATTCCCCTTGAACGACACAGACCCGCCCGTGGGGCAGGACGAACCCTCAGTCACGACCAACACACAGTTTCTCTCACGCACCACCCCGGCGGTGCGGCGACCCCCCGCATTCTGCTGCCCTCCCCCGCACACCCCACGCGTCCCGGCCTCACCGGGTTGACGACTGAGCGTAGTCAGGCTGCTCCGACGGCCGCAAGGCATCGACAACGATCTTCTCCGATCGCGCGACATCCGCTGTGGCCTGCTCCTTCTCCAGAGTCTGTACCACGCCTCCCGGGATGTTCAGGGCGGGTTCAAGATCTTGTGGATTACCGATGACCTTGAACCGGTACGGCGCGTTCACCTTGTGCCCGTCGATCCGCACACCGCCCGACCCCTGGGTGAAGTACGTGTCGGCCACGACGCGCACGTCGTTGATCTGGATCGCCTCCGCTCCCGCGGCGCGCAGCTCCTGGAGCGCGTCGAGCAGCATGTCCGCCTCGACCGTGTGGTGGGGGTCCGTGACGGTGAGCGTGATCCCGGGCCCCTCGACGGCGACCGTGCCGGCCAGCACCCCGAGTTGCTCGGCCTTCTGCTCGGTCTGCTTGCGGGCCTCCTCGGCCTGGTCGGAGCTGTTCTCCAGTTCCGTGCGCTGCTCCTCCAAGCGCCGCCGCTCGTCGCCCAGTCGCTGCGAGCGGTTGTCCAGCTCGTCCAGGATGCGCACCAGGTCCTCCTGGCGGGCGCCGCGCAGAGCGCCGGTGTCACTGGTGGAGCGGACCTGGATGGCCAGACCGAGCCCGAGCACGAACAGCAGCAGCGCGACGATCAACTGGGCGCGGGACACCCGCGGCGGCCACAGCCCCGCCGCCAGGCGCTGACGGCCGGTCATGGCGGGCGCTGCGCCCTCGGGTCCCTCAGGTCCCTCGCGTTCCCCCGTGTCCGCCGACGGCTGCCGCCGGCCCTCCGTCGGCCCGACGGCCGGCGTCGGCCCGGCAGCGGGCGGCTCCGGGCGCTGCGGCGGGGAGGGCCGCGCGGGCGGCTCGGGCTCCGCACCCTCGGCCGGCCTGCGCGGCTCGCCGGAGGTTTCCGGGGCACCGGGGCGCGGCGACTCCGGCCGCTCCGGACCGTCCGGCAGGTGCTCAGGCGTCTGGTCGTTCTCGTCACTCATCGTGCTGTCACGCCCGGAAGACATGGCGGCGGATCGCCGCGGCGTTGGAGAAGATCCGGATGCCGAGGACGACGACCACGCCTGTGGAGAGCTGCGCGCCCACCCCCAGCTTGTCACCCAGGAAGACGATCAGCGCCGCCACGACGACATTGGAGAGGAAGGACACCACGAAGACCTTGTCGTCGAAGATCCCGTCGAGCATAGCCCGCAGACCGCCGAAGACGGCGTCGAGCGCGGCGACCACGGCGATCGGGAGGTAGGGCTCGACCACCGTCGGCACGACGGGGCGGACCACCAGGCCCACCACCACTCCAACGATCAGGCCCAGTACGGCGATCAATTCGTACCCTTCCCACTTCCGGATGCGCCCGGCGACGGCCCGGTCGGCGGGACCGGGGTCGCGGAGCGGATGATCAGACTCGGAGCCGCGGGCAGTTCCAGCTTCTCCCGCTCGGAGATGCGCGCGCGGATCCCGTAGTTCTCCTCCAGGACATGCAGGTACTGCCCGTCCGCACTGTCCTGGAAGGACGTGCTCAGCTTCTGGGGAGCCCCGATGGCCAGAACCATGTAGGGCGGTACCAGCGGCCGGTTGTCGACCAGTATGGCGTCACCCGCGGCGCGGATGGCCGACAACGAGGTCAGCCGCTGCCCGTTGATGGAGATCGCCTCCGCCCCCGACGCCCACAGGCCGTTCACGACGCGCTGCATGTCCCGGTCCCGGACGCGGCCGGTGTCGGAGAAGTCGCTGGTCGTGCGCGGATCGCTGCCGCCGCCCGCCGAGGACCCCTTGGCGTCGTCGACCTCCAGTCGGATGCCCGGTCCCGTGACGGGCGTCGCCCCGGCGAGCAGCGCCACGCGCTCGGCGTCGCCGTCCTGGTGTTTGAGCGCCTGCCGCTGCCTGGCCGCCACGTCGTCGCGCAGTTCGTCGACCTGTTTCTGCAGATCGTCGGCGGCACGGGTCTCGGTCTCGATGCGGTCGATGAGCTTCTGCCGCTCCTTGGCCAGTGTGGGGGCCGCCACGCGTGTCTGCGCCGCGCCCACGGTGACCACCACGGCGGCCAGCACCAGCCCCAGGGCGAGCACCAGACGGCCGCGCAGTGTTCCGGGCAGTCGGGAGGTCCCCGTCGCACCCCGGCGGGCGGCGGCCTCGGCGTATCCGTCGTCGAGGCTGTGCTCCATGACGTTGGTCAGCAGCGACATGGAGGCGTCCGGACGGCGGTTCACCGCCCTGGCAGGGGCGCTGCTCCGATCGGGGTGCTGCTGCGACATGCCGCACATCGTCGCACGTCCTCGCCGACGGCCTGGAACGGGCCCCTGCCGACGCGCCGTTCGCCGCGCCGGCAGGGTTCCGTGAGCGGTGGCCGCGCCGGGCTCAGCGGCCCGCGCTGTCCACGATGCCCGACCACTCCTCGATCAGTGCCTGCGCGGAGGCGTCGTCCGGGCCCTCCGCCCACAGGTGCGTCACCGCCTCGGCCGGGTCGGGCAGCACCATCACCCAGCGGCCGTCCGCCTCGACCACGCGCACGCCGTCGGTGGTGTCGACGGAGCGGTCGCCCGCCTCCTCCACCACGCGGCGCATGACCATGCCCTTGACCGCCCACGGCGTCGCCAGGTCCCGCTTGAGGACGTGGGCACGCGGAATGCGCGCGTCGATCTGGCTCAGTGTGAGCTGGGTACGGGCCACCAGGCCGATCAGCCGCACGAAGGCCGCCGCGCCGTCGAAGACGCTGCTGAACTCCGGGACGATGAAACCGCCCTTGCCGTCCCCGCCGAAGATGGTCGAGTCCTGCCGGCCGACCCGGGTCAGGTCATCGGGCGAGGTCGTCGTCCAGTCCACCTGCGTGCCGTGGTACGCGGCGACCTGCTCGGCGATGCGCGTCGTCGTCACCGGGAGCGCCACCCGGCCGCTGCGGCGCTCGGCGGCGACCAGGTCGAGCAGGACCAGCAGGGCCCGGTCGTCCTCGATGATCCTGCCCTGCTCGTCCACCAGCGACAGCCGCTCGCCCACCGGGTCGAAGCGCACACCGAAGGCGGCTCGCGAGGACGCCACGATCTCCCCGAGCCGGACGAGGCCGGCCCGCCGGCTGTCCGCGGTCTCCGTCGGTCTGGCCTCGTTGAGTCCGGGGTTGATCGTCAGTGAGTCCACCCCGAGTCGGCCGAGCAGGCTCGGCAGCACCAGGCCGGCGCTGCCGTTCGCGGCGTCCACCACGACCTTGAGACCCGCCTCGGCGATGCCCGACGTGTCCACGGCCCGCAGCAGCGCGCCGGTGTAGGAGTCGAAGACACTCGACGGGAAGTTCAGGTCGCCGATCTCACCGGGGAACGCACGCCGGTACTCCTGGCGCGCGAAGACCCGGTCCAGCTTGCGCTGCCCCGCGGCCGACAGGTCGGCGCCGCGTTCGTCGAAGAACATGATGTCGACCGAGTCGGGGATGCCCGGGCTCGTCCGGATCATGATGCCGCCGGCACTGCCGCGGGCGGTCTGCTGCCGCGCCACGGGCATCGGCACGTTCTCCAGGTCCCGGACGTCGATCGCACTGGCCTGGAGCGCCGAGATCACGGCACGTTTCAGCGCTCGCGCGCCCCGGGAGTGGTCGCGGGCGGTGGTGACGGTGGCGCCCTTCTTGAGGGTCGTCGCGTACGCGCCCGCGAGGCGCACGGCGAGTTCCGGGGTGATCTCGACGTTGAGGATGCCGGAGACGCCCCGCGCCCCGAAGAGGTTCGCCTGGCCCCTGGACTCCCAGATGACCGACGTGTTCACGAAGGCGCCGGCCTCGATGGTCTTGAACGGATACACCCGGACGTCGCCCGCGATGATCGACTCCTCGCCGATCAGGCACTCGTCGCCGATGACCGCGCCGTCGTCGATCCGCGCCGCGCGCATGACATCCGTGTTCTTGCCGATGACGCAGCCGCGGAGGTTGGTCTGGGGCCCGATGTAGACGTTGTCGTGGACGACGGCCTTGTGCAGGAAGGCGCCCGACTTCACCACGACGTTGGAGCCGATCACCGTGTGCTCGCGCAGCTCGGCGCCGGCCTCGACCTTGGCGTAGTCGCCGATGTAGAGGGGACCGCGCAGCGTCGCCTCCGGGTGGACCTCCGCGCCCTCGGCGACCCAGACCCCTGGCGAGATCTCGAAGCCCTCGATGTCGACGTCGACCTTGCCCTCCAGGACGTCGGCCTGCGCCTTGATGTAGCTCTCGTGGGTGCCGACGTCCTCCCAGTAGCCCTCGGCGATGTAGCCGTAGATGGGCTTGCCTTCCTTCATCAGCTGCGGGAAGACGTCACCGGACCAGTCCACGGAGACGTCGGGCTCGACGTAGTCGAAGACCTCGGGCTCCATGACGTAGATGCCGGTGTTCACGGTGTCGGAGAAGACCTGGCCCCAGGTCGGCTTCTCGAGGAAGCGCTCGACCTTGCCCTCCTCATCGACGATGGTGATGCCGAACTCCAGGGGGTTGGGCACCCGGGTCAGGCAGACGGTGACGAGCCCGCCCTTCTCCTTGTGGAAGTTGATCAGCTCGGTGAGATCGAAATCGGTCAGGGCGTCACCGGAGATCACCAGGAACGCATCGTCCTTGAGCGCGTCCTCGGCGTTCTTGACGCTGCCGGCGGTGCCGAGTGGCTTCTCCTCGTTCGCGTAGGTGAGCTCCATGCCGAGCTCCTCACCGTCGCCGAAGTAGTTCTTGACGAGCGAGGCGAGGAACTGGACGGTCACCACGGTCTCGGTCAGACCGTGCCGCTTGAGCAGCTTGAGCACATGCTGCATGATCGGCTGATTCACGACCGGCAGCAGCGGTTTGGGCATGCTCGAGGTCATCGGGCGAAGGCGTGTGCCCTCGCCGCCGGCCATCACGACGGCCTTCATGTCGGAAGCGTCCTCCTCAAAGAGACGGCTGTCTTGCCGACGTTCACCCGTGCGTGTGTCGCGCGGACGGACCACGCGTTCCCCCGGACCGCCGGTCACACGCGGGGTACCGGCCGGAAGCTCTCCTGCCGCGTACGCGGGCTCAGTCGGCCGTGGCGTCCGCCCTGACAAGTCGGCGGACTTGGACCACGTAGAGGATCCCTGCCCACCAATACAGCGTTGTACCCCATCCGGCGAACGCCCATCCGAAAATAGCAGCGAGCGTGTTCAGCCACCCGTCGCCGTCGCTCAGCAGCAGAAGTGGGAAGGCGTACATGAGGTTGAAGGTGGCGGCCTTGCCCATGAAGTTGACCTGCGGCGGACCCCACCCGTGCCGGCGCATGACCAGGATCATCACGCCCATGACGGCGTCCCTGGCCACCAGGATGGCCGTCAGCCACCAGGGTAGGATCCCGCGCCAGGTGAGGCCGACGAGCGTGGAGACGATGTACAGGCGGTCCGCGGCCGGATCCAGTACCCGGCCGAGGCTGCTGATCTGGTTCCAGCGACGCGCCAGCTTCCCGTCGAGGTAGTCGCTGATGCCGCTCAGGGCGAGCACGAGCAGCGCCCAGCCGTCGACCTTCGGACCGCCGAACTCGGGCCACAGGATGAGCCACAGAAACACTGGCACGCCCAACAGCCGTGCCATGCTCAGGATGTTGGGGATCGTGAAGACGCGATCCGTCTGCACCCTTGTCTCCTGGACCTCCACCGGGGGTCCCTCCTGTTGTACGTACGCTCCGATGATTCCACCCGACTTTACATCAGGGCATGAAAAAGCCCGCCGCCGGGCCTGTAAAAAGGCTCCGACGACGGGCGT